>JAJFLT010000057.1 GCA_021772555.1 Opitutales bacterium
TAACGGGAGCTCCGCCAACTCCGCCGGCCACCAGAGTCATCGTATCTCCCTCAGTACTGGGGCCGATGTTGCCGGTGGAGGCAGTCAACACAATAGCGCCTCCGAAAACACCCGTCGGATCACCGCCGCCAAAGACAACAACCGCCTGTCCTGGGTTCAGGACCGTGCCCTCGGGCATGATGTGACGGGGGCCAAGATTGTCCGTCACGGGCCATCCCGAGACATCGACCGCGAAATCCTCCAGGTTGACAATTTCAACAAACTCGTCGTCCGTATTATGAGTGACGCCGTCCTGGTTGGAATCAGTCTCCGGAAAATCCCGATTCGGCGTGGGATAAACCTCGGTCATAACAAGGTTGGGCGCGTTCCCAAAATTGAGTACTGTTACCTGTGGCGCTTCGCGGGCAAAGCCGGGGGCGGCAACAAAGATGAAAACCAGTTCGTCGCCATCGAATCGTTCATCATTTATAACATCGACAGGAAGGCTGAAACTGGTTTGTCCTTCAGGAATTAGGATTTCGGATGGGATATCCAACTCGCTGTCATCGGCATCCGAATCGGATAAGCTCACGGTTAATCCCCCCGCGGGGGCCGCCTGCCCCAAATTGAAATCGATCGTTAATCCGCCCGCTCCGGAAGTCTCCGGCAAGGTAGCCGCGCTGGTCGATAGACCGAGGGAGGCCAAACCGGATTGGCCAGTGATAACGATATTATCGATAGCATAATTTTCACTTCCTCCGTTGGCGTTGACGAAGATGCGGAACTGCATCGTATCGCCGATGGCAAAGATATCCCACGAGTACTCGACGAATGTCCGCGTTACACGAGGGTTTGTGTTCGGTGGAAGGGTGCGCAAGTCCCCGACAAAAAACCGTCCCGGAGAGTTTGTGTAAGTTCCGCGAAAACCTCCCATCGTCAGCCATTCTCCTCCATCTATTCTGTACTGTAGCGCTATTACGTTATCAAACTCGACTTCATTGGCCATCTGACCGACGGCCGCTGTGAGCACAAAATTTGCAATACCGGAAATACTGAATGCTTCCCAGGTGACCCGTCCTTCATCCGCTTCCAGGTCACCGAGGGCGGTACCGTCGCCATCCAAATCCCTGGCGCCCCAGAACCAATCTCCATCAATGGCGCCTCCGCGGACAATATTTCCGATGGAAGTTTCCTCGCGGCGATTAAAATAGTCATTTTCTCCATCGTCACTTGGGTTTTCAACCGTGTAGCGGCCATCGCCGGTGGCCGCGCTTCCGTCGGTTTCAAAGCTTTCCGAGAAGACTACTACTTGTGCCATTAGATTCGGATTGAATCCAAGACTGATCAGCATGGCGGTGAGGCCAAGCAGATGATTAATTCTTAACTTTTTTTGCTTCATGATGATTTTGGGGTTAGATTAAGTTTTGGTTAGAGTGAAAATTTTACTCCGATAAAGTACAAGGGCTCGGTGAATTGGATGGAAGCGAGCCGCGAAGGAGTGCCCTGGAATTTTTCCAAAGGCTCGTTCGTGATATTGGTGCCTTCAACAAACACTACCATCCAGTTGAAGGGACGGTATTCCACGAGGAGATCCAAACGCGAAAAATCGTTAACCCAGGTATCTAGGCTGTTGGCCGGAATTTCGAGTTTGTTCTTAAGATCCTCTATGAAATCACCGGCCACAATCGAATCATCCAGGTATTTTCCGCGGAAGACCCAGCTCAATCTGACAAAAAACTTATACTTCTCATAGGACAGGGATACGTTGGCTATTTTATCGGACTGGAGGAAGAGAGGAACTTTTTCTCCTTCTCGTTGCTCCGCCAACAGTTCAACCTCGGAATCAACAAAGGTGGCGTTTGCCTGGAGCCCGAGCCCATCGAAGGGAGAGGGCAGTTTGGTGAAACGTTTTTCGAAGCTGATCTCAAACCCTGTAATCGTACCGGCGCCTGCATTCGTCTTGCGCTCGGTATTCCATTCAGGCGACTCCAACGGGTTTGAGAAATAGCGTGCAGTCAACTCCTGGGCTAGAGGATCAGCCGGGCCCAAAGTCCGGATCTCATCGTAGATGGGGCCGTCCAGTTTCTTGTGAAAAGCGGCCACACTGACCAGGCCAAAACTCTTGAAATAATAACTGAGGGAAGCATCAAAATTAACTGATGTCATCGGTTTCAATTCAAAGGCGGGAAGCTCCGCGTTATCTGTGAAACGGGCGCCCGAAATGTCGACGATTTCCCGCGGAACCAGATCCGTGTATTTCGGGCGCGCAATCGTCTTCGTAATAGCTGCCCGGGCTACCCAATTGTCTCCCATTCGACGGTTAGCGTGAAAGGCATACATTGCATTATCATAGGTGCGCTCGCTCTTAATGCTTTGGATTACGGATTCCTCTCCAAAATTTTTGAATAAACTACTCCAGAATCTCGGTTGGATAAACTGGAACGAAGCCGGCAAAACCGCTTGAACTTCCTCGGCGAGGTCTTCTCGCTGTGTAATGACTCTATTTGTGGTGAATGTATTTTTCGTTTGTTCCCAGCGAAAGCCGGCGATGAATTCCCAGTCTTTCCACTTCAGCGTCTGCATCAGATAGGCGGCCGTAATATCTTCTTCGGCATCAAAATTTTTCAGGATCGCATCGGTTACAGCCAGGGTCAGATCATCATCGGTTTGCACAAACTCAATATCGCCGGAATCGCCAATAAAGGCCTGGGTTGCCGCCGCATCGAACTTGGGGCCGAACGGGTAATCCTCAACATCGCCATAATCAGGCAGGAATCCGGAAAGCTCCCCCCCGAAAAAAGGCTCGTCAGCAAGCGTGAGAACACCCAGACCGCCTGTATCCACCCGGCTGAATTGATTGAAGTCTCTAATGAATGCCTTGTCGCGAAAATCGACCGCCCAACCCGCTTTCGTTTTCCATTGCAGTCCGAACCAGTTACTTTCCAGCTCGACATTGATTTCCGCCCCCGAGCGTTTATCTTCGCTCATGAAGAGGTTGTTCTCAATTGAGCCCAGATTCGAATTGAAGCCCTCATTATCCGAAATGCGGTATATTTCAGTTCTGGTCAGTTTATCACCTTTATCTCTTATGACCGGCCGCCCATCCACAACCATCAATCTTAAATCAAAATCCTCTCCTTCAAGTTGAAGCTGGCGCTCATTCCAGTTCTTATCAGCCTCCGATTGATAAAACATATAGTCGATCGATAGAGCGTCCCCAAGCTGATGTTTGCCTCCAACCTGGTAGGTCAGGATACTGTCTTCGGTCACCGTCGATTGCAGGGTCTTCTGGGCATTGCTCTCCATGTCAATGGAAGTGTAAGTCTTCGAAGCCTCATCGTAGGCAATTGAACCCAGTTGAATGGCCTCATCAAGGAA
>JAJFLT010000058.1 GCA_021772555.1 Opitutales bacterium
CATGGTGTGCATGAAATGATTGCCGCCGATGCCGAAACCATCACCATCGCCACCGGTGGCGATGATCTTTAAATCATGATTGCCCAAGGCGGCTCCCGTTGCTACGGCCAGGGAGCGGCCGTGAAGGGTATGCATGCCGTAGGTATTGATATATCCGGGCAGGTTGGAAGAACAACCGATGCCGCTGATGGTCATTACCTGATGCGGCTGCAATTCCAACTCCAGAAGAGCCTTCTGCAAAGCCATCAATACGGAAAAATCTCCGCAGCCTGGACACCAATCGGGATGTATTTTGCCTTTATAGGAAGTTTTATCGGGTTGGGTCTCGGAGATGGGTAGTGTTAAAGTTTCTGTTGTCATGAGTATCAGGGTATCAATCGTTCTTTATACGTAGATTTCGTGTTCCGGCACCGAGAGCGTTTCTTTCCCGGCGAGTTGATCTTTGGTAGCCTCGGCGATATGGTGGGGCATAAAAGGTTCGCCGTCATATTTACGGATAAAACCGTCTGCTGTAAAGCCGGTTTCCGCACGGAGGTAGCGGGCAAACTGCCCGGAATAGTTAATCTCCACAATGATCACTTTCTTACATTGTTGGAGGATTTCCGTAATCACATCGGTGTGAAAGGGTATGATCCACTTGATGGGCAGTTGATTAGCGGTAACGCCTTCCGCGGCCAGCTGCTCGATAGCTTCCAAAATAACGCCACGAGTAGAGCCCCAACCGACCAGCGTTACTTCGGCATCCTCTGCTCCCACCAAGCTGGGGGCTTCGACATCGTCCACCAAACTCATCATTTTACGAGCCCGTTTTTCGACCATCATGCGCCGTATCTTGGGATTGGTGAATTCATCGCTGATGACGGTGCCGTCTTCATCGTGCTCGTCGGTTGTGGCAGTGAAGATCTTGCCGGGAACGCCTGGAACCGCTCTGGGAGAAATTCCACTCGAGGTATTCTCGTAGCGTAAATAAGAGTTGTCATTATAGCCGCCGTAGGGATTTTCCGTGTCCCCATTCGGGAAAATCATTTTCCCGCGATCAATTTCGACATCGAAATTGATATCCGCCGGGTCGACACTGGCCGTGCCTTCGCTGATCAGCAAATCCGAAAGGACGAGGCCTGGACATTGATACTTGTCGGTCAAGTTAAACAATTCCGGCATGGTATTAAACAAATCGAGCTGACCGAACGGGGCCACGATAATTTTAGGAAAATCTCCCTGCCCGGCACCCAAAATCTGCCACAAATCTCCCTGTTCCGTCTTGGTCGGCAGGCCGGTGGCGGGCCCACCCCTCTGCACATCCACGCAGACAATCGGGGTTTCCATGATGCCGGACATACCGATGGCCTCGGTCATTAAGGCGAGGCCTCCCCCGGAAGTAGCCGTCATGGCCCGGCAACCAGTATGGGCCGCGCCGATGATCATGTTCATGACCCCGATCTCATCTTCGACCTGTCGGACCATGATGCCTAGATTACGCGCATGGGTGGCCAAATACATAAGCACTCCGGTCGCGGGGCTCATCGGATAGGCGGCGTAAAATTTCATCCCGGCGGCGATTCCCCCCATGGCGATGGATTCGTTGCCCGTCCACACTGCCAAATGTTTTTCCAGATCAGGCGTCTTAAAGGTAAATGGAGTGAAATTCTCCCGTGCATACTCGTAGCCGTTGTGGGCTATTTCCACATTCTGCGCCACGACCTCATCGCCTTTGCGGGCAAATATCTGCGAGAGGGCGCTTTCCAGCGCTTCAAAGTCGATACCCAGCTTGTAGAGCGCCGCCGCGATAGATACGGTATTGGCGGCTAACTTATTGCCTTTGGAAAGCTCCTTCATAGGCAGGGCAGAGACCTGCACTCCCTCCGCCGCTTCGCCGACCTCGATAGAGTCTCCATCGTAGAGGACGGAGGCGCCCGGCCCCAGCAACTTCAGGTGCCGGTCCATGGTGTCCTGATTGAGCGGTATCAACAGGTCGAGCTTGTCGCCCATACTGTATACCGGTCCATCGCTGGCCCGTATGGTTAGAAAAGTGTGCCCTCCCCGAATAAGGGATTGATAGGCGTTGTAGGCGTTCAGGTGAAGCCCTCGCCGGGCGAAAATATGCGCCAGTATATTGCCAGGTGTGGCAATTCCTTGTCCAGCCGCACCACCGATGCCAATTGCGAAATCTACAGTTCTCATAAAATATCTATATGGAACAAGCTTTTTGATAAATCAAACATTGTGCAAGTTAAATTTCCCCGGCAAATGCCTCCTATGGTTTCGTTTTGCTTTGTAATTTGCCCTCAAAAAAGATTCTTATTTTGATTTAAGATAATATAACCCACTTAAAACCAATGGATTATAATTTCGGTTGATAATGAAAATCCAAACCGTTCATCTATCTTGGATTATTTTTCTGGTTTTCAGGATCGATGGGATGGTGCTTTCATTTCGCTGGTTTTTGGGTACAGGAGTCACTCAGGAGTGACTCCCACTATAAATCGGTTTAACTTCTCGACCCTTGAACCGACTCATTAATTCTCTCCCATAGATGGTTGAGTTATAGCAACTATTTCGATAAATTTTTGACCTCAACTGCCGTATTATTTACATGCTCAACTTGACAAACGTTGTACTCCAACTTCCTTTCAAGTATGAAAGGCATGTGCCCATTACGTAAGGAACCACATCATTCTGATTACATTATCCCTGTATTCGTTCACGATTAAGGCCGTGTTTTACCCTGATAAATTAAATCTTTTAACCAGCCTTGTCCCGCCATTCCCGCTACCATAGCGGATCGGAGCCGTTATTTGTGAACTTTATGTTAATCCTAACCGCTGTCGCCGCGATCAGTGGTCTTGCCACAGTCTTGGCCTCTCTTCTCGTAGTGGCCAACCATTGGCTTCATGTGGAGGAAGATCCGCGTATCGACGCCGTCGAGGACATGCTTCCCCACACCAATTGCGGTGGATGCGGTTACCCCGGATGCCGCCCCTTTGCGGAGGCTCTGGTGGTAGGCGCCGTGCTGCCCGGCAAATGCACGGTAAGTCCGCCGGAAGAGCATGTTCGGATCGCCGCTTATCTGGGTGTAGATGTCGGGGCTGAGGAAAAACAGATCGCGCGGCTGGCCTGCGCCGGAGGTTCCAATGTTTCCCGCAACCATGCCCGCTATGTGGGTCTGGAATCATGTGCGGCGGCCGCTTTGGTAGCCGGTGGTGGCAAGGGCTGTTTTTGGGGCTGTCTCGGGTTGGACGATTGCGAGGTATCCTGCACCTTCGACGCCATCAAAATGAACCGCTATCACCTGCCGGTTGTCGATGAGGACCTTTGCACCGCTTGTGGGGATTGCGTAACGGCCTGTCCCAAAGACCTCTTTTCCCTGCAACCGCAAAGCCGAAAGCTCTGGGTGGCCTGCCGCTCACAGGAAGAGGGAGATGAAATCCTGGAGGATTGCCAGGTGGCTTGCACGGCCTGCGCCCGATGCGCTATGGACGCCGCCACCGGCCAAATCGAAATGCGGGGCAATTTACCGGTCATCGATTACACCAGAAACCATGCCCTGACAGCCGTGCCTACACAGCGATGCCCCACGGGGGCGATCGTTTGGCTCGATGCCAAGGCGGGCGCGGTCAAGGGACGGGCCGCCCGTAAAATCATACGCCAGGGCGTCTTACCCGAGGCCCCCACTAGAACTCATCAAAACCATATAGATACTAGAGAATTTTAATCGTTCTTACCGTTAGAAAACAATCGCCATGAAGAAAAAAGAGAAGCAGTTTAAATACACCGGGTCACGAGCAGCCATGGATGGCAACACGGCCGTCATCATGTGTGAGCGCGAGTCAAGTGACGCGGCAGGAGCTTATCCTATAACACCTTCCACCCAAATGGGGGAATATTGGGCCGAGGCGGCTGCGCATGGTCATTTAAACATATCCGGACGCCCCCTCATATTCATTGAGCCGGAGGGCGAACACGCCGCAGCAGCGGTCACGGCGGGTCTTTCCATGACCGGTCTACGGGCCATCAATTTTTCCTCCGGCCAGGGAATCGCCTACATGCACGAGTCGCTCTACGCCGCCGTCGGCAAAAGGCTCCCCTATGTACTCAACATCGGCGCCCGTGCCATGACCAAGGCCACTCTCAATGTTCACGCCGGTCATGACGATTACCACTGCATCGACGACACCGGCTTCTTCCAGCTTTTTGCCAAAAATGCCCAATCGGCGGCTGACCTCAACATAATCGCGCACCGCATCGCCGAACTGACCCTGACCCCCGGTGCCATTGCCCAGGATGGTTTTCTCACCACCCACTTGATCGAATCTTTGCAAATTCCCGAACGGGAATTGATTAAGGAATACCTGGGGCGTCCGGATGACATCATCGAAACGCCGACTCCGGCCCAGCGAATTATTTACGGCGATACCCGCCGGCGCATTCCCGAGCTTTGGGATGTGGATAACCCGGTCATGGCGGGTCTGGTGCAAAACCAGGACTCTTATATGCAAAGCGTGGCCGCCCAGCGCCCTTATTTTTTCGACCACATCAAAGAATTGTCAGAACAGGCTTTTGATGAATTCTACGAATTGACCGGCCGCCGCTACGACCGCGTCATGTCCTACCGGGCCGAGGACGCCGAATACCTCATCTTTGGCCAAGGCAGCCTCATCCCCTCTGCTGAGACGATAGCCGATTACCTGCGGGAAACCCGAGGCCTTAAAGTCGGAGTGGTTGACCTGCTCATGTTCCGCCCATTCCCGGCGGATTTGATAAGCAAGGTTTTAAAGGGCAAGAAAGCGGTCGCGATCCTCGAGCGCCTGGACCAACCCCTGGCGGTTGAACTGCCCATAATGCGCGAAGTGCGCGCCACCATGAGCCAATGCCTGGAAAACGGACGTGACCCAAAGCATACACCCTTTCCGGAACTCGAGAATTATAAATCGGTAGCGGACTCACCGGCCTTGTATTCGGGTTCATTCGGCATGGGTAGCCGCGACCTGCAACCGGAGGGAATCGTCGGCGCAATCGAGAACATGCTCCCCGACGGAGCGCAGAAAAAGTTCTTTTACCTTTCGATCGATTTTTTGCGCGACAAACCGATCAGCCCGAAACAGCAGATCCACCAGGAGAATATCGAATCCGGTTATCCCGACGTGCGGAAACTGGCCT
The DNA here is from genome assembly GCA_021772555.1 of Opitutales bacterium. GTDB lineage: Bacteria > Verrucomicrobiota > Verrucomicrobiia > Opitutales > UBA2987 > JAJFLU01. The sequence continues at coordinate 5,158 of JAJFLT010000058.1, forward strand.
TGCGCGGATCCGAAAACCCCAACCTCATGCCCGAGGGCAGCATCACCGTGCGCTTTCACTCGGTCGGTGGCTGGGGCGCCATAACGACGGGCAAAAATCTGGCCATGACCTTGTTCGACCTGCTCGGCTACCACATTAAGGCCAACCCCAAGTACGGCTCGGAGAAAAAGGGCCAGCCCACCACTTATTACCTCTCGGCGGCGCCGGAACCAATCCGAGTCAACTGTGAATACTTTTACGTCGATGTGGTTCTGTCGCCGGACCCCAACGTTTTCCAGCACACCAATGCGCTGGCCGGACTCAAGGAGGGCGGCGTCTTCATCATGCAAAGTGACCAATCGACACCCGAAGCGGTTTGGAACAGCATCTCGCCCTACTACCGCAAGATCATGGTGGAAAAGAAAATTCAGTTCTTTTACCTCGACGCCTTTCAGGTTGCCCGCGAGGTGGCCACCGATCCCGACTTGCAATTGCGCATGCAGGGCATTGCTTTTCAGGGGGCGTTCTTCGCCGCATCACCGGTGGCCGAACAATCCGGCCTCTCGGAGGAAAAACTACTCGAGGCCATCCACAGTCAGCTCAAGCACAAGTTCGGGGGTAAAGGGGCGCGCATCGTGGAGGAAAACATGCTCGTCGTAAAACGAGGTTTCGATGAAGTCAAAGCCGTTACCCACGGCTCTGTCACCGAAACCAATTCAAAGCAACAATCCGCCTCCAGTGAACCGGCCCTGCCGGTCATGCTCAAGCGCCAACCGCAGAGCAAAGCGTCGACCTCGGATGTCCATCGTTTTTGGGAACAAACGGGTAGCTTTTATGCCCGCGGTATGGGAACCGACAGCATCACCGATCCTTTTATCGGGCTCGGCATCATGCCCGCGGTCACGGCGCTGTTTCGCGACATGACGGGCATCCGTTTCCAGCACCCGGAATGGATTGCGGAAAATTGCACGGCCTGCGGCAGTTGCTACACGGTGTGCCCGGACACAGCCATTCCCGGATTGGTCAATGAGGTTGTTCAGGTGTTCGATACCATCGTCACGCGGCTGCGCAAGCATGGCCAGGAGGTAAAGCACCTGCCCAAGGCGGTAAGGGAAATGGAACGCCACCTGCGCGCTATTTTTGCGGAAGCCCAAGAGACGGATAATGTCACCTTGATGATGGA
>JAJFLT010000059.1 GCA_021772555.1 Opitutales bacterium
CGCTTTTCTGGCCACCCTGCAGCCAGCGGGTCATGCGACGCTTTTCACCGGTCGCCGCAATAGTCAGGACAATGGGCATTTCAACCGGTATGTCGGCATCGGTGTGAAAAGTAAGTGCAGCCTCATTTTTGGGCAGTTTTCCCGCCAATAGAATTTGCGTCATAGGCGCCGCCACCGGGCTGAGGAATTCTACGTTCGTCAGTTCCGGGAGGGACGCCGATATGATTTCCGGGCTCAGCCTGGAGGAACCGTAATTGAAATACATTCCCGCAAAAATTCGATTCAGGATCGGCACGAGTCGCTCTTTTTGCGTCTCCGGCGGAAGTGTGGTTAGTTCGTGGTAAGGCTTGGGTCCGTTGAGGATGCGGGTGAGGTCGGCCTCCACCACGATGCTGATACTCCCGGCCTCCTCATCGATTGCGGCCAGAATAACGGTCTTATTGAGCAAATGCCCTCGCGCGGCCGGAGCCAGGAGGGTCAATACTCCCAACAATAGGGTAACGGAGAAAAGAGAAAAACCTCCGGTTTCATTCCGCGGACGGAATTTCATCCCTGTATTGCTCCCAGTTTTCCAACAGTTCGTTAACCACCCGGCTACCCACCAGGTAGACATTCTCCAACGCCGGTAGGTAAGCTGAGTATCCAGCACCGTCCTTTTTTTCGCCGGTCAGACTTTGGGCGGCGGTCAAACCTTCATGGGGCATGGAGTAGTTCGAGGCCGAACGCAGGACCAGGTAACGGCGAGGATCCACTTTATTTGCCCCGGCGAGAAAATTGAGAGATTGATGCGTGCCCGTATCCTCCATGGCCGAGGTGACGAAATTTCCCTGGCCCTCCGTCCAATAGGAAACCCAGTCGTTAGCCCATTGCGTAAGCATTTTTCCGTGCCAGAAGGTGGATGCCGCCAAGTGGTCCCCTTTGAGCACAAAGGGCGGCTTCTGCGCGTTGGGATAATCTTCGTAAAGGGAACGAAGGACTTTTAATTCCTTATTATCCACCAAAGGCACATTCTTGGAAATTTGATAAGCCCACTCGACCAGGCCCGGGTTCAGGTGATAAACGGCGCCTTCGTCGTCTTTTTGCCGGGGCATCTCGTAGGGGATGGATTTTCTTAAGGGAACATATCCCGTGGGCCAGTCCGCCGGGGCTTCACGAATATCGATTTGATGGGCGATATCGCCGTCCACCAGCCATTCGGCCCAAGCCGCCGAGGCCAGAGATATATCGGCCGGATCTACACCGGAGATGCCCGCCACAATCCAGTAGGCCTTGCTCAGGTCGAAGCGCTCATCCATTCCCAGGGCCATAACCGAAGCCGCTGCGCGGGCCGTCCCGATGCCCGTGACCAATCCCAGGACGCCCTTTTCATTGTAGCGCAAATTCCGGTATCCCTGCGGCATGGCGATGACCTTATCGAGGGGGAAACGCTCGACCCAGTTTTGGAATTCTCCCGGGCGGTCGCCGCTGTCTTCCCCCGCCTCGAAGAGCGTCACTACCACTACCTTGATGGGCAAAGGGGTTGTCGGGAGTTTATAATTTTCCGCCCATCCCATTGTCCATATGAGCAAAAAGGAGGCCGCCCAAATAGTTATTTTTGCCATAGCTTTAACGGATAACAATTAAATTTGAGTCTTGGTTAATTGGTTCCGCCGGGAATTTCATTTTTGTAAATTTTCCAATCCTTGACGAGGGCGTGGACGACCGGACTTGCCACCCGGTAGCAGGATTCGAGAGCGGTCAAACCTTGCGCCGGGTAGGGGGCGGTCAGGCTCCAGGCGACGGGTTGGCCGGTTGGCTGGTGCGAATAGTTGCTGGCCGTGCGCAGGACCAGAACTCGATTCAAATCAACTTTCCCGTTTTCCGAGAGTCGTTTGAGTGCCCGCAGGGTGCCGTTGTCCTCGACATTGGTCATCATGAAATTTCCCTTCCCCTCGGTGTATAATTTCACCCAATCGTTGGCCCATTGGTTGAGCGTCACTCCATGCCAGTAGGCATTGGAACCAAGGCTTTCACCCAATACCACCTTGGGCAGTCCTGACGCTTGGGGATGGCTTTTGTAGAGTTTGCGGAAATCAGCCACTTCGGGATGGTCCATCAACTCGACATTTTTGGTTAAATTGAAAGCCCACTGAACCAACTTCGGGTTGAGCTGGAAACTCATGTTGGGATAAGCCCAGCCGCCACTGCGATCATTGGGTTTTTTCCCATCTGAAGGAAAAACACCGTAGGGCCAGTCCTCGGGCGTTTCCCGGGCGTCGATGGAGTGGGACAAATCCCCGTCCACCACCCAGCGAGACCAGGCGGCGCTGCCGATAGAGACATCCTGGGGATCTCCTCCGGCAATGCCGGAAACGATGAAGTAAGTCTTGGTAAAATCGAATCGCTTGTCCAGACCGAGGGCCGTTATGACCATGGCGGCATTAGTCACTCCCGGTCCCGTGCAAATACCCATGACCCCCCGGTCGTTCATGCGAAGGTCATGCGGACCCATAGGGAAGGAGTAAACCTTATCCAGTTTTTCCCTCTCCACCCAAAACTGATATTCGCCCGGTTTGTCGCCTGTATGATCGCCGAGTTCATACATGGTGATGACGGCCACCTTGACCGGGATGCGTTTCTTCTTTTCGGCTCCACCAAGGGGAGCCACCATCAACAAAAGGAGAACCAAGGTTGTGGCTGTTAATTGTTTTATAGTATTCATCATTTTTAATTCTCGTTCTTCAATAATTCACACAGCGGGTGTCAGTGTTCAGGTTCCGTAAACCATACCCTGACTGTACCCGGGGATGACGAGTCCTGAAACCTGACACCTCTTTCCTTCATCCTTTTCCATTAAAATGCCGAAGATTCTCAATTCTTACCAGGTGAGTGGTCTTCGTAGCGGTCCCAGTTATCCTCCAGTTCATGGACTACCATGCTGCCGACTTTATAGGCTGCCTCTAATGCAGGAAGCCCATTTAAAACGTAGGGTGCGCTGAAATGCCACTCAGCCCCCTGACCCTGGGGCGGCGTCGAGTAGTTGCTGGCCGTGCGCAGCACCATGATACGGTCAAAATCGACTTTGCCCAAATTTGAGAGCCGTTTCAACGAAGTTAAAGAGCCGTTGTCCTCCATCGCCGTCATGACGAAATTTCCCTTTCCACCGGTGTATAGTTTCACCCAGTCATTGGCCCAATTATTGAGCAGGTGCCCATGCCAATATGTGCTCGACCCCATGGCGTCGCCTTTCATGACAAAGGGCGGGCGCATGGCGTTGGGATAGTTTTTGAACTGTTTGCGAAACGCCTTCATCTCAGGACCGTCCTCAATAGGATGGTCTTTTGTTAATTGGTAAGCCCACTCCTGCAATTGGGGATTGAGGTGGTAAACAACGAATGAGTCGGAGTGGTGGGGCTTCTTTTCATTCGGTTTTGTGCCGCTCAAGGGAAGAATGCCGTAGGGCCAATCCTGGGGAATTTCCCTCGAATCCATTTCGTGGACGAGGTCGCCGTCGAGAACATACTCCGACCACGCGGCCGTGCCGAGCGAGGCGTCCTCCGGGTCCGCCCCGGCGATTCCTGCGATCAACCAGTAGGATTTTGAAAAATCGAACCGTTTATCCAGGCCAAGGGCCATAATGGTGGCCGTGGCATTGGTTACCCCGACCCCTGTTTCGACGCCCAGAACGCCATTGCCGTTCATCCGCAAGTCACTCACACCCAATGGAAAGGGGAGAACTTTGTCCAGTTTTTCCCCTTTGATCCACAACTCCAGCTCACCCGGATTGCCGTCGTCCTGGGTTCCGCGCTCGAACATGGCTACCACCACCACTTTTACGGGGATCGGTTTGGCTGTCACCCATCCCGCAGGGAGAGCGAAAACAGGAAGCAATAAATATGGGAACAAGAGGTAAAATCCGGGAATCTTCATAATGAGGAATTGTGCGTTTATAATTCTAACGATTACCTTTTACCGGAGGGAGGAGAAAAAATCAAATCCTATACTACTGTCGCGTTGCATCGTTTTGGCCACGGGCTATAAGCCATCCGGATTTCGAAAACCTATCCGGGTCAATCGATGGTTGCCTTTTTATCGAGAGGCCCGTTTTTTGTTTCTCCATTATTATGAAAAGTCTCTCGAAAGCACTACCTACTTGTACCCCGATTCAATTCAAATGGTTCTCCGGCCTGATTTTTACCGCGATCCTATTCAATCAAGCCTGGGGAGAAAAAGCTGATCATCACTCCGATTTTTCGGCGACTTTTGAAAAAATCAAAAAAGAGGCCTCACCGGAGGAACTCTACACTTTCCTTTACGACATGCCAAAAGGCGGCGACCTCCATCATCATCATGGGGGTTCCACCCTACCCGAAGTCTGGTACAAGGTTGCCACCGATCCTCAATTGAACGCCAATCAGCGTTACTATACACGCAACCGGATCATGAATTGCCAGGAAGGCTCCACGCCGCCGGGATTCAGAGGAGGTTCGAGGTCCCTCATGTATTGGGTTAACATCAACGAAAGGTCCTGGCAGAAACTGAACGATTGCGCGCGCAGCGAATACAAGCTCATCGAGGATCTGACCGAAGGGGAACGTCAGG
>JAJFLT010000060.1 GCA_021772555.1 Opitutales bacterium
GGATGCCTTTGCCTTGGTCTACTTCGCGCAGTATCGTTATGATTTGTTCAGGGGTGTATCTTTTTTGCTTCATAGGTCTTTCCGTTAATTTTCACAGAAAGACTCTCACTGGCAATGGTCGTGTTTTTGGCGGTCACATCACTATTGCATAAGCAAAATCTTTTTGTGTGTGAGGTTCGAGCCAGTTGAAATAAGTGTCGATGCGAGAGGATATTTTATTTCGGTTTGGTTTATAGAGTTTTTCCCGTCTCCGAATATCCGTTAAAAAGGATTCAAATAACTCTTTCTGGGTTTCCTTTTTTGATAAGCGAGGTTTCCATTCCTTTGCTTGAAGAAATCTCTTTTTCGATAGAGCAAGGCTGACTACCAAGAATCGCCAGGCTAAAAAATTCGAAGGATTGTCTTTTTTTAGAAGATTTATTTCCCCTTTGAATTTTGGGGCTAATTTCGATAAGAGTAAATTCAGGTGGCCGTCTTCACTGTCATTATCCAGGGGAAATGCTGGCTGATCTGACGCTGATTTTGACCAGTCCAGCTTATTCAGCAATTGTCTGAGTGCCCTCTTTTCCTCCTTTTTACCTAACTTGTGAGATTGAAAGCGGGCATCGATCAGAATTTCTTCAATTAAGCGATTCTCAGCCTGTTTTTTCATTGAATTTTGCGTCCCCGCTTACCCGGCTACTTTTGAAAACACAACTAGCTTGCCGTCGATGCTTTGAGGCGTGATCGAAAAATACCTTTCGCCATCCTCTTTTGTGGCTAGGGACCTATAATGGTCGAATAGAACTTGATCATCTCCGCGATGGCCTAAGAGGGAGGCAGTTCTCTGGGCATCCTGAGTCTTTGCAAATGTGTAGCTTCCAAATGAATGCCTCATTGAGTTCGTATGAGTTCCCTTCCAATCGAGGAAGCCCGCTAACACGCTAAGGACTTTGAATTTTTTCAATGCCCCCGGAGGTGCAATTTTACCGGCTTTCCTTTCGACCAGGCGGAGCCATTGAAGGCAATTTTCTTCAAGGTCGATATTCCTGAGCCGTCTTTTCTTGGCTATGGTATGGGGAATAGTCGCTAGTTTCCTTTCAAGGCTGATATGTCGCCAGTCCAGTTGATTCAACTCGCTTGAACGGATTCCGGCGAACAGGCCCAGGGCAACGTATGGTAGAAGTCCAAGGCCGGAAGGCTTCTCATTGCCCCTGTAATGCGTTCTGTGGGCTGCTTGGACAAGCCTTTGGGCTTCCTCTATGGTGAGAACGCAGGGCGGAACCCAATCCTCTTTTGGAACGGAGATTTTGTTTACAGGGTTGAGTGAAAGATACCCTTGGCTAATGGCATAATTGATAAATGTGGATACACTGAGCCGGTAATTCTTCCGGCTTCGGGCGGAAAGCAATTGCATTCCTTTAAGCCAGCCTTCGATTTCCTTTTGGGATATGTCCTTTACGTGCCTCTGCCCGAAGGTGGTAGCGAATATTCCCAGGCGGGATTTAAGGTCTCTAAGGGAGCGTTCCCGCAAATTCATGGTGGCCTTTTCATCAAGGAATTGAGAGAGAAGGTCTTGAACCGTGATATCCCCGGCAGGCGGTTTCAAATGCTTTACTGCGAACTTGGCCGCGCTGATAAGCCCAATCCCCGTTCCCTGTAGGATGTTGAGGGCTTGAAGGGATTCCTCTCTTTGAGGCGAGGTGAGTGAAAAGTGCCGTTCCCCATATTTCTGTTTGCCGTTGAACTCCTGCTCAGCAAATTTGAAAGCGACTTCTTTGGAGGGAAATTGCCTAAGTATCCTTTTTGTGCCGGAAACCCTCTTTGGAATGCAAACACGGTAGGAGCCACTATAATCTTTCCCGCGTGTTCGGTTTATAATTTCCCCAATAGTGATCTTGCTTCCTTTGGGATGTTCCCAAACCTTCAGATTTGAATGCTTTCTCCTGTTATCATTCTGGGCCGTCATTGGCATTACTATGCCCTAAGATGCCGGAAAACCAAGGATTATTTTAAGGAAATGTAAGGACAGTAATAGTATAAAATCTATAACTTATTGTATATCGTGAATTTAACTTGGGGTGGCTGACGGGATTTGAACCCGCGACCCCCGGGACCACAACCCGGTACTCTAACCAACTGAGCTACAACCACCATCTGTTTGCCTTGCCCCTTTTCGCAGAAATGAGGGCATGGAAAAAATGAAGTGACTGAAATCAAGCGTTTCCCGCCGGTTTGTCAATATCTTCTAGCGGAATTCATGGTTGGCTGAGAGGGTGGTTTTCGCTTGCGGGTGGCTTCTATGGTGTTGAAATTGAAAGGGAAGCAAGACCATAAATATTACAATTTCATTATGTGCGGGAGGTATGCCTTAACGGCCAAAGAGGAAGATCTGGTCCGGAAATTTTTACCAAAACCGGTTTCGCAGGAGACTTTTAAAGGCAAAGATTTTGAGCCTCGCTACAATATCACCCCGAGTCTGCATGTGCTGACCATTCGGCAGGATGTAGGTAGTGATGATTCAGACCAAATGGATAGGGGAGCGGAGCGTTCGGCGCACTGGCATCGTTGGGGGCTTGTACCGCTTTGGGCCGTTGATGCGAAAATTGGCTACAAAATGATCAATGCCCGGAGTGAGACCGTGGCTGAGAAACCGGCTTTTGGGAGCGCCATTAAATATCGCCGGTGCCTTTTACCTGCGAGCGGGTTTTTTGAATGGCAGCGCAAGGAGTCGTATAAACCCAAAACTCCCTACTATTTTTACCCCACCGATGGTGAACCCCTCGCCATGGCTGGTTTGTGGGAAACCTGGAAGAGCCCGAATGGCGGTTCTGTGCTGTCTTGCTGCATCCTGACGACGGAGGCTAATGCACTGATGGAGCCGATCCACCACCGTATGCCGGTTTTATTGGATGAGCGGGATTACGATTGCTGGCTGGACCGGAAGATGACGACACCGGAAAAACTGAAACCTTTTCTTAAACCGTGCCGGGAAGGTCTGCTCAGCCGCCGCCCGGTTTCCTCCCTGGTGAATAGCCCGAAAAACGATGGCCCGGAAATTCTTGCGGAAATCAATCCCGATACCGGCTATTTCGTTGAGGAAACCGACTTTGAAGATTTATTCAAACAACCCTGAAACGGATCGAGAAGAGCAGGCTTGA
>JAJFLT010000007.1 GCA_021772555.1 Opitutales bacterium
AAATACGATAAAAAAGAGCGCTTCAGGTTTGGGCGCGTGTTAGGGCCAGCCTTTTTGGGCTTTATAGTTGTTTTCTCTATTTCTTGTTTCCAAGTCCAAAAAGAAGAAGAAAAGCTGAAAAATGTTCAAAATATTAGGCTAACGACGAAAAAAAATGAAACGCCAATAGTTTCTACTAGAACACTGAGTAGGGCTCCTGCATTCAATAAATCTTGGATTGTACCGGATTTAGGCTTGGAAATGTCCTGGATCAAGCCGGGGAGTTTCATGATGGGCAGTGAGGTTAGAGAGGAGGGCCGGTCAAAAGATGAGTTGCAGCATGAAGTTAGGCTGACAAAGGGGTATTGGCTGGGAAAGTATGAGGTTACGCAGGGAGAATTTCGACGGTTTGTAGAAGGCGAGAATTATGAAACGGAAGCGGAGAAAGGTGATGGTGTTATCCAATGGACGGGAGCAACATGGGAAAAGAAGGCTGGGACGAGTTGGCGAAATTCATTGGCTTTTGGCGAGAATTATCCGGTAGTGGGAGTGAGTTGGAATGATGCGTTGCGATTCTGTCGGTGGCTGACAAAACGAGAACAGGGTGCCGGCAGAATTCCGGAGGGTTACGAATACAGTCTGCCGACGGAAGCGCAGTGGGAATATGCCTGCCGAGCGGGGACGACATGGCCCTACTATACCGGTGGCGTGGAGAGCGCTTTAAGCCGGGCCGGATGGTGGCAAGATAACAGCGATAATAAGACTCATCCTGTGGGTCAGAAGCAGGCAAATCATAGAGGTTTATATGACATGCATGGCAATGTCTGGGAATGGTGTTATGATTGGAAAGAAGACTATACAAAGGGGACAGCTATCGACCCCGCTGGTCCCTCTACAGGCTCGGACCGCGTGCTTCGCGGCGGCAGTTGGTACCACAATGCGCGGTACTGCCGTTCCGCCTTTCGCGCCGGGCACACGCAGTCCTACCGCCGCAGTGCTCTCGGCTTCCGCCTGGCCCTTAGGGTGCTCAATAGCGGAGCTGAATCAAAAAGACCTCCGTGTTCGATTTTCTGAAATTGTGATCAATGTCAGGAGGAATCCAGTTGAGGGGAAAGCCGAGAAACTGTCATGGAAACCCGCATTTCCTCCTTTGTTTGCGGGTCATCTTGGATATCAGGAAAGGACTCATGTACACTCCTGTGGCCATCTTGGAAGAGATTCTCAATTTACCTTTGTGGACTTTTTTAAGGTTTCATCATCGTATGGCTCTATTGTTATGGAATCTCATGACCCGTGATCGCGATCCCACGAAAAGAACCGTAAATAACAGGGCGGCGGCAGGTAAAGAATCAGAAGAAACTGCGTCACATGCATTGGGACACGCAAAATATTTCGGCACTAGATTATGGTAATCTATCTCACGGTTCCGCAAAATTTCTTCAGAATGAAGTAATAGCGTTTTTCAGAGACAATTTTGGCATAAATGTGCGCAATGTCCAAACAGACCGTGGTCGCGCTTTTTGGGGAAATTGCAAGAAACATGATTACCGATTATGCCTTAGAAATCATCGGATAGGTCATATTTTAGATACAACCCCGAAACCTCGATGGGCCAGTGTATCCACTAAGGTGTTCAAAAACATCTTCATTCCATTTTATGAAGAGCTTACACGGAATTATGACCCAATTTCATCTATGGATATCCAGGAAAAACTCTCGAAATGGATAGAAAATTACAACTGCTCGGGTGAGAATGGGCAGGGCGTGTTGTCGCCTTACGATCCCTTCTTAAAGGAATCGAATATTATTCCAAAGTGTTTGAAAATCTGATACCCTAATCACAGGTTACGAGCAGTAACAATTGGCATTTGGATGACAGCATGTCGAAGAGGATCGAGTTCAAAATGCGTGTAATCCTTGTTCATCTCTGCACTGGCATGGCCCATCAACTGCTGCCGGATTTCTTCGGAAACGCCCTTATTGGCCAATAGGCTATTGAAGGAATGGCGCAAAGAATGGAAGGACCTCTTGGAGAACTGCCGCCCTCTTCCTGACTTTTTTGCACCCAAGCGTTTGTCAATCCTCGCCCAGCCATGACGTCCAAAAATTGCTGTGAAAGCTTTCCCCTCCATCCACTGGCGCAGGCGCGGCCATCTCGGGACTGATATAGGAATCTTGATCGAACGGTGCCGGGAGCGTGCCAAGATGAGTTAAGAGGTGGGGATGAATGGGCAAAGTTTGCTCCTTTTTATGCCAGCAGGTATTTTCCGACATATACTTGAGTATGCCTGGGCCAGGGTCGAGATTAGACCATTTCAGAGTGAGATCATCGCCAAGGAGGGGAATCATTTATAGGACTTTATTCCGAGGGATTCTGAGGTTCATACAACTTAATTCGAGAGCCATTTTTGACAGGGAATATCCTACTCTGATTAATTCTTCCGATGTATCTAAATACTTGACTGATGAGAACATCCCCAAATTATGTGCACTTAGAGCACCAAATAAACCACAAAAACTTGTATCAGGTGTTGTAATTACCTTAGATAGTAGAAAACGTGAGTCTACTTAAATCATTTATAATTAACAAGATAAATAAATGGAGGCGCGGGTCGGAATCGAACCGACGTATAGAGGATTTGCAGTCCCCGGCCTTACCACTTGGCTACCGCGCCTTTTTAATAGGCTGAAAGTTCAATAAGCCCTATCTGAAAATAAGTTTCAAGTCGTTTTTCTTTTTTATTTGGTCGTGTTCGAACGGATAAACTTTCATTTCCCGATCGCTTTGGCTCCTTGGTGAAAAAATCGAGCTAGACTCTTCTCACCACCCTCTTGCATACTTGCGGCCATTTATGCCTGCCACGATTTTTACCATTGCCAATCAAAAAGGCGGCGTCGGCAAGACGGCCACCGCTATCAACCTGGGGGCCGCCCTTGCCCAAAAGGGCGTCCGCACTCTGTTGCTGGATATGGATCCGCAGGCCAATGCGACAAGCGGCCTGGGTCTGGAAAAATCGGCCGGAGGTAGTATCTATGGCCCGCTCCATGGCGATGGCGAGGCCGCTCAAAAGGTAGTTAAAACGGGTATTGAGAATTTTTCCATCATTCCCTCGGAGGTTGACCTGGCGGCGGTGGAAATCGAGCTGGGGCAAAAACCTGACTATCTGATTCAGTTGCGTAAATGTCTGGAACCGCTGCGTAAATCGAAGGATTTCGGGGTCATTTTAATAGACTGCCCTCCGGCTCTCGGTCTGCTTTCCATGAACAGCCTGGCGGCGGGTGACTACCTGCTTATCGCTTTGCAGTGCGAGTACCTGGCGATGGAAGGTTTGGGTCAGATATTGTCCGTGGTGGAAAAGTTAAGAGAAGCCGGAGCCAATCCCGACCTGCAACTGGGGGGAATTCTCATGACTATGTTCGACGTGCGGACCAATCTCAGCCGCCAGGTTGTGGACGAGGTTCGCGAGCATTTTGGAGATATCGTTTTCAGTTCCGTGATTCCAAGAACCATTCGACTGGGGGAAGCTCCCAGTTTCGGAAAAACAATTTTTCAATACGACGCCCTCAACCCGGCTGCCACCGCTTATAAAAACGTGGCCGCGGAAGTCCGGGAGCGTTTCGATTTAAAATGAGGTTCTTGAAGGTTTCAGGTGTCAGTTTTCAGGTGTCAGGACTGGACAATACATGGTGCGGAATGTGGAATGTAATGCGCTGAAACCTGACATCCGAAACCTTCAATCCCCACCCAGACACCTCTCCAACACCCATGCCTGACCTGGAACAACTGCAACAAACTATCGGTTATCATTTCCAAAATTTGGACTTGCTCCGGCAAAGCCTGACTCATCCTTCATATATTCAGGTCAATCCACAGGCGGGTGAACACAACCAGAGACTGGAATTTCTGGGCGATGCCGTGCTTTCCCTGACACTGGCGGAAAAGCTCTACCATCTTCTTCCAGAGGAGCGAGAAGGTCCCCTCAGCCGCTGCCGGTCCAGTTTGGTCAAAGGTGAGAAATTAACCGATCTGGCCCTGCATCTGGGTGTGGACAAACACCTGCGCATGAGCGAAGGCGAGGACCAAAACGGCGGACGGAAGCGCCCTTCCATCCTCGAAGATGCCCTCGAAGCTCTCGCCGGGGCCATTTTTCTGGACAGTGGTCTGAAAACCGCCAAGCAAGTGATACTGTCCTGGTACGGCGAAATCGAACCTCACCTGGAAAACCTGCTCAATACCTACAACCTCAAAGGGCAGTTGCAGGAGGCCGTGCAACCGGTTCTCGGCAACAATGCGCTGAAATACCGCGTGACCAAAGAAACCGGTCCCAGCCATAACAAATATTTCAAAGTGATCGTCCTCGTGGCAGGTGAAAAAATGGGGGAAGGCGAAGGGGCGTCAAAAAAAGAAGCTGAGGAAAAAGCCGCCGCAATCGCCTTGTGCAAGTGGAAACAATCTCCCTCACAATGAGGGCAAATTCCATCAAAAACTCCCTCCAGGCGGAGTTGATGACGGGGATTGTGGAAGCAGCGGTCCCAGCCATTTGCTCACTTTTAATACGGCAAAAACCCGCGCCGGTGACGTTAATATTGACCAAAGACCAGCGCCAATACGAACAATGGAGCGAAGATCTCGTTTTTTTTGATCAAATGTCCGTCAATCGACTAAACATTGAGACGCACCTTCTCCCAGAACTGACCGGCCGTTCCAGAGACGATCCCCACTATTTCAACCAGGAGTGCGATCGGCTGGGCGCTCTGACGCGTCTGAACGATTACCGACTGTTAACGGAACCGGAACACCCTTTGGTCATTCTGGCCACGCCGCGCGGATTGTTCCAACCATTTCCCCACCGGAAAAACCTCGCGGCACTGGAAATACGCCTTCGGTCGGGAGAAAAATTTCCATTTGGGGAACTGGTCGAGAAACTGGAATCGAGCCTGCGCTACGACTGCGAGGCTCTCTGCGAAACCCCCGGGCAATATGCTGTGCGCGGTGGTTTGGTGGATATTTATCCCGTCAATGCCGACCAACCCTACCGCATTGATTTTTTCGGCGATGAAATCGAGGAGATCCGCGCTTTCGATCCAACCACCCAGCTCTCTCGCGAGAGTTTTCCGGAAATAGTGGTGGCGGCCTTGCCCAAAGGAGTTCAGCAGGAAAGGGAAAACCATTTATTTGACTATCTGGGAGATCGAATTCACTGGATTGTCTGGGAGCCAGCCATTCTGGCCGAAGCGTTCCCGGCCTATTTCCCCGATACAGAAGACTCGATGCCAACAATCTCGGGATTTCCTCAATTGCAGGACAGGCGCGAGGCGTTTCCGGACCATTGGACGGGCCTGGTGGAAATCGATGCGGCGAACCTGCTTTTCGGGGCCGATTGCCCGCGCAAAACCTGCTTGACGGAGCCTTTAAGCAGCTACCGGACTTTTATACCCGAGGCGGATTTCGGGCTGGGAAGAGTCGAGGCCGAAAAGGAAGCGCGTCTGCAATTTCTCAAAAATGCCCTCGATTGGCAAAAGGAAGGATTCAACATCCTCTACGCGGCGAAAAACCAGGGCCGGGAAAAGCGTGTAGAAACGATCCTTGAGTCAGACGAGGCATTGACAGGTCTGCAACCGCGATTTGTTCGGGGAGAAATAAGCGAAGGATTCCTTCTCTTCTTCCCGGAGGCCAACAACGCATTCGCGCCTCAAAGCGAAGATACGCCCGCAAGCAAAGGTATCGTTTTTTTAAGCGACACGGAAATATTCGGACGCTTTCGCAAACGCCCCGTAGGTTTGAGACGCAGACGCCTACCCCACCGCGCCCAGATCGATCAAATGCTGGATTTCTCCGATTTGGCGGAAGGTGATTTTCTGGTCCATTTGCAGCATGGTATTTGCCAGTATCGCGGACTCACGAGGTTGAATATACAGGAAAAGGACGAGGAATTGATCTCGCTTGAGTTTGAAGACAGCATCACCCTCCATGTGCCTTTGCACGAATCCCATCTGCTCACGCGATACGTCGGGTTGACCAAGGCGAGGCCGAGATTGGGGCGGCTGGGAGCCGGAGCCTGGGACAGAACCCGCCGGGCGGCGGAAAAAGCGACCCTCGATTACGCGGCCGAAATGCTCAATTTGCATGCCCGGCGGGAAACCATGAAGGGGCACGCCTTTTCCTCCGACAGTCAATGGCAGCAAGAGTTTGAGGAGTCGTTTCCCTTCGAGGAAACTCCCGATCAGGCCAAAGCAATCGCCGATACCAAGGCAGACATGGAGCTGGAGCAGACCTCGGACCGGCTCATCTGCGGCGACGTCGGATTCGGCAAAACGGAGGTCGCATTGCGAGCGGCCTTTAAATCCGTCATGGACGGCAAACAGGTGGCCGTGCTGACCCCCACAACGGTTCTGGCCCAACAGCACTGGAACACCTTTCTGGAAAGGATGGCCGCCTACCCTGTCATCGTTGAAATGCTGAGCCGTTTTCGCACCAAAAAACCACAGGGCAAAATCCGCGATCCCCTGACAACGGGCAAAGTGGACATCCGCATCGGCACGCACCGTCTGTTGAGTGGAGACGTCCGATTCAAAGATTTGGGCATACTGATTGTCGATGAGGAGCATCGATTCGGCGTCAAACACAAGGAAAAGCTGAAACACCTGCGGGAAAATGTGGATGTTTTCTCCATGAGCGCCACTCCCATCCCGCGAACTTTGTACCTGGCCCTCATGGGAGCGAGAAAACTGAGCCTGATCGAGACTCCGCCCATGGACCGTTTGCCTATCCACACGATTGTAAAAAACTACGATCCCAAGCTGGTCAAAGAGGCTGTTGAATATGAAGTGGCCCGCGGCGGACAGGTCTTTTATTTGCACAATCGGGTCCAATCCATCGATTCGGTGGCCCTTCGGCTGCAGAAAATGTTTCCCCAAATGAATATCGCGGTGGGCCATGGCCAGATGGCGGAAACCACCCTGGAAAAAATAATGACCCGGTTCGTGGCGGGCGAATTCGACATCCTCGTCTGCACGACCATTATCGAGTCGGGACTGGATATACCCAACTGCAATACCATCATCATAGAGGGAGCGGACCGTTTTGGATTATCCCAGCTTTACCAGTTGAGGGGTCGCGTGGGCCGGAGCAAACGCCAGGCCTATGCCTACCTGCTCCTGCACCGGCATTCCCGCCTGGTCGATCAGGCCCGCAAGAGGCTCAGCGCCATGCGCCAGTACAACCGGCTGGGGGCAGGTTTCAAGATCGCAATGCGGGACCTGGAGCTCCGTGGGGCGGGCAACCTCCTGGGCACCCGGCAAAGCGGACATATCGCCGGGGTCGGCTTCGAACTCTATTGCCAACTATTGAGACAGAGCATCGCTCGACTTAAGGGGAAAAAGGGCGCCGACAAAATCCGGGCAACCATCCGGCTCGATTTTATCAGCATGGGCGGCGGCATGAAAACGGAAAACGAAGAGACGCCTACCGGTTTCGCCGTCCTCAAGGAAGAAGAATTGGCCCGTGAACGCGTCAACCTGCAGACCGCGGGCATACCCCGGAATTACATCGGTGAAACGCGCCTGCGAATCGATATTCACCGTCAGTTGGCCCTGGCCGATACCGTAAAAGCCGTCACCGAGATCAAGGTGGCGCTGAAAGATCGGTTCGGCCCCCGCCCACCCGAAGTGGAAGCCCTTCTCCTCGTCACCGAAATCAGGTGCCTGGCCGAAACCAAAAACATTCTCCAGGTTTCGAGCGAAGGGAACCGCCTCAAATGTTTGAAAGCCACCGGCAATCCAAACGATTTTCTGAAACGGGGCAATCGTTTCCCTCGACTGGCCCGGCGGAAGCCGCTTGCCCGGCTGAGGGAGGTGCGCGATTTTCTAAAAAAAGTTAAAGTCGATTAAACCAAAGAAAGAGGTTGCATGATGATCCCGTTTTTTAACCACGGATGACACAGAAATACACAGATAATTTTTTCAATATTATCAGGACTTGTTAGGCGTTTTATTTACCTGATTTTACCTCCGCAATCCTCGGTTAAATGAAATATTGAAATTGATTCCCACCGCAAGATTCTAGTCTCGACCCTTTTAGTCCCTCAGTTTATGAATCAATAACCTCCATGTCCATTTGTGTCAGAGTATTGACAATATTGGTCAGGTCCGGATATTGAATATTTAGACCTGTCCATATGCACAGGTTCCCTTGTGACCTGATAGGGAAGTTAATATATTAAAGATCAATTACTTATACGACAATTTGCCAATAACTCTTTGTTGAATAAAAGGACATATCGCATATTATAATGTTCGGCAAACGAATGAAGAAGATACTTCCAGACAAACTGACGGCTCATGCCTTCAGAGCTTCGAACGGTGAACTTGCTTGGCGCCGAGAGCAACTTCCTGAGGTGCTCTCGACATATGCGATACAGGGCAATCCGGTGGAAGCATTCGAAGTATGGCTTACAGACAAATCTGGTGGATGGACTGGCCTCATACCTGTCATTTCAGAAAATGTACCAGCTGTGTGTGTCTATAATGTGAAAGGAAAGAAATTTCTAGAGACCCGAGAGACGTTTGTGGCAAGGTGCACCAAGGAGATTTTGGAGAAAGTCAATGGCTGGGATATCGACGGGGACGTCAAAGAGACCCTTCGACCACGAATTCGATACAACCTGTACGTAGAGGCAGAATACGCTAAACCAAGCGCGGTAAGCAACTTGGGCTAGCGCCCTCCCACTTGCGCTCAAACGTTGTGTGAAACAGACGATGTTCAAACGCACCAATTCAATTGAACGAGAACTGCATAACGCTAACAAACGATTAAAGGCAATCTCTGCAGCACTAGGACCAAAACACATGGGAGGTGATTGGGATGAATTCAACAAAGCAAGCGAGGATGTCCTTCGTCTTGAAAGAGAATTCGCTAAATTGAAGGGTGAGCCGTACGCTATCTCATGTGATTTTCCCGTGAAGTGGGACATTGGTGCTCCACTTCCATATCTTCTTTGTAATGATTATAGGACCTTTCTTACGTTTTACATCAGTGAGCCAGATTCGAACTGGAATGGCACATATGTAAATGAAGTTGATCCTGGTTCGCCCGATCCGGCTTCACTTTGTTTAGAACCTATCTGGCTTTGTTGAAAAGCTCATAGGAAAAACTATAGAGAAAAGGAAAATAGAAGTTGGGGCGATGAATAAAGGGACGCCAAAGGCGATAGAGGTTGTAGGCCACTCCA
>JAJFLT010000061.1 GCA_021772555.1 Opitutales bacterium
TTGCGGCGCGCTTCAATGCCATTCTGGATCGGGATTTAACGGCTCCCTTGCCCCGTCCGAAATCCGCATCTTTTCACGATATCGAACTCATCGAGAGTCAACTCGCCGCCATACTTCGAGAGATTAATCCGGAATTGAAAGCCCTCGACCACGTTATTACGCAGGAGGAAAATGCCGTGCAATTGGCCAAAAAGGAATTCTTTCCCAATTTCACTTTGGGCGTTGATTACATCGATACGGGTGGCGCTCTCAATGCGGCCACTCCGGGCAGCGGAAAAGATCCCCTTATGGCCATGATCGCGATCGACATTCCCATTTGGCGAGGCCGCTATAAAGCAGCCGTGGAAGAGGCCGATCAACGCCGCATGGCGGCCAAATCGAGCAGGAAAAATCGTCAAACCCATCTCGAAACGGAGCTTAAAATGCTGCTTTTCAATTATAACGATGCACGGCGCAAAATCGATTTGTTTCGCGACACGTTGACCCCGGAAGCGCAGCAATCGCTAAAAATAACGGAAGAAGCCTACCGCGGCGGGAAAGTCGATTTCCTCAACCTGATCGATGCCCAAAGGCTGCTTCTTGAATTTCAGCTGTCCTACGAACGGGCACTGGTCAATCGGGAGCAAAGACTGGCCGAAATCGAGATGCTGGTGGGCCGCTCCCTCACCCGTTAAGTGAATAATTACCCTACAATTCAATTTAAAAAAGAGAACCCATGAAAATAAATCAACCTGTATTCAGTAAACTTAAAATTAAAAAATACGTTTCGTATTTGAGCGTGGCGTTGCTGGCTTTTGCCGTCGGCTACATTTTAAAGGTGGAACCTTCCGGCCCAATGAATCACCTGCATGGCCAAACTTCCACGATGGATGAAAAACCGCAGTTCTGGACCTGCTCCATGCACCCGCACATTCATCAACCGGAAGCTGGAAAATGCCCGCTCTGCGGCATGGATTTGATTCCCGTACAAGCGGATGACGCGGGAAGTTCATTGGGGCCGCGGGAATTGAAGTTGAGCCCGGCGGCGCAAAAACTGGCCGCGGTGGAAGTCGCCCCGGTGGAAAGAAAATTTGTCGAAAATCAAATCCGCATGGTGGGAAAGGTGGAGTACGACGAGACCCGCATGGCCTACATTACGTCCAGAGTTTCCGGTCGCCTGGATCGTCTCTACGTGGACTACACCGGTGTCCATGTCAATAAAGGCGATCACCTCGTATACCTCTATAGCCCCGAACTTCTGGCCGCCCAGGAGGAGTTGATTCAGTCCCTCGCAACGGTCGAGAACCTGGAGGACAGCGATATTGCCCTGGTCAAGGAGAGAGCGCTCGACTCAGTGGAAACGATTCGCGAAAAACTACGGCTTTGGGGCCTCAACGCAGAACAGATTGAGTCTATTGTGGTGAATAAAAAAATCGACGACCACCTGACTATTTATTCGCCTATCAGCGGTATCGTTATCCACAAAAATGCCCTGGAAGGCATGTATGTCGATACCGGTTCACGCATTTACACCATAGTGGACCTATCCCGGGTCTGGGTGAAACTTGACGCCTATGAGTCCGACTTATCATGGATTCGTTACGGGCAGGATGTGGAGTTTGAGACCGAAGCCTATCCGGGTGAAGTATTTCACGGCCCGATTTCTTTCATCGATCCGGTCTTGAACGAAAAGACCCGCACCGTAAAAGTTCGCGTCAATGTACCTAATCCCGACGGACGGCTGAAACCGGGTATGTTCATCCGCGCCATAGTGCGCTCGAAAACAACCTCGGAAGGTAGAGTTGTCGACGCCAGCCTGGCCAACAAGTGGATCGGCCCCATGCATCCCGAAATCATCAAGGATGAGCCCGGAAACTGCGAGATTTGTGGCATGTCTCTGGTAAGTACCGAATCGCTGGGATACATTCTTCCCAAAGATAAAGCAGAAGAAGCCCCACTGGTAATTCCATCTTCGGCGCCTCTGATCACCGGCCAGCGGGCTGTGGTTTACGTGAGGCTGCACGACAAGGAAGGGCATTTCGAAGGGCGTGAAATCGTTCTCGGTCCCCGCACGGGCAATTATTACATTGTCAAGGAAGGGCTTGAAGAGGGCGAAATGGTGGTGGTTCAGGGCAACTTCAAAATAGACAGCGCGATCCAGATTCTGGCCAAACCGAGCATGATGAACCCGCAAGGAGGCGGTCCCGCACCGGGACATCAGCATGGAGGCAGCTCCGCGCCGGCTCCGAAAACTCCTCCCATGGATAGTAGTGGCGGGGAACATTCCGGCCATTCGAGTGCGGGCACGACTTTGGAAGAACCGATGAAAATGGACATGCCCCCGAAAATCCACTCAGGATTCAAAAAGCAACTCACCCGGTTTTACGAATCATATCTGGGCCTTCCCGAGGCTCTGGCCAACGATGATCTGGAGGCGGCCAAAATGGCGGCCGGTGAGACCATGACAGCGCTCGAAGCGATTGATATGAAGCTCCTCGAGGGGCACGCCCACATGGTGTGGATGAAGCAATGGGCACAATTCAAGCAGGCGGGCAAATTGTTTGAAGGCGCCGATCTGGAAGGCATGCGCAAAGGACTTGCCGCATTTTCCGCCCAGCTTCCTGAAACGGTGAAACAATTCGGCCTGGAAAACGGTGAAGGCCTCTACGTATTGCGCTGTCCGATGGCAGAAGGTGGCCAGGGCGCCATTTGGCTGCAGAGAGACAAGGCAACCCGAAATCCTTTTTATGGCCAAATGATGCTCACCTGCGGCAGCGTCGTAGAAACGCTGGCCGGTCAACCTAACCCACACAAAGGGCATGACCATTGAACAACGAAGACAAAGAAACCTCTTCATCCGGAGGGGGTCATGGGCGCATTGCCGCCATTGACTGGCTCATCAAGGTCTGCCTGAACAATAAATTCATCGTAGCCCTGCTGGTCTTGGTGGGATCAGTGGGGGGCGTTATGATGGCCCCGTTCGATTGGGAAATCGCCGGCATTCCCCGCGACCCCGTTCCGGTGGACGCCATTCCCGATATCGGCGAGAACCAGCAAATCGTCTTTACCGAATGGATGGGACGCTCGCCCCAGGATGTGGAAGACCAGATCGGATATCCTTTGACTGTTTCGCTCCTGGGAGTGCCCGGAGTGAAAACGATCCGCAGTTATTCATTTTTTGGATTTTCCTCCATTTACATCATTTTCGAGGAAGGTATCGAATTCTACTGGTCACGTTCCAGAGTGCTGGAAAAATTGAACAGCCTTCCGGCCGGAACACTGCCCGTGGGGGTGCAACCGGCCCTGGGGCCGGACGCCACTTCTTTGGGACAAATATTCTGGTACACTTTGGAGGGGCTGGATGAAAACGGGGAACCGACCGGCGGCTGGGATCTGGATGAGTTGCGCACGACCCAGGACTGGTATGTGCGCTACAACCTGCTCTCGGCCCACGGAATCAGCGAAGTGGGCTCCATAGGCGGCTTTGTCAGGGAGTATCAGATCGATGTCGATCCCGATGCCATGCGAGCCCACCGGGTGAAACTGGAGGAGGTGCTGGCGGCCGTGAAAAGTTCCAATATCGACGTCGGCGCCCGCAGTATCGAAGTCAACAAAGTCGAGTATTTGATTCGCGGTCTGGGATTTATCGAGAATGTACGCGACGTCGAACTGAGCGTGATCAAGGTCAATGAGAACATCCCCATTTACGTTAAAGATGTGGCCAAGGTCTCCCTCGGGCCGGCCTTGCGGCGCGGCGCCCTGGACAAGGAAGGCTCCGAGGCGGTGGGAGGCGTGGTGGTGGTCCGCTACGGAGAAAATCCGTTGGCAGCCATCAAAAACGTCAAAAAGCAAATCGAGATTATCGCCCCCGGATTGCCCGATAAAGCCGTTATCGATTTTTCGCAAGTAACTCCCGGAGAAATTGAACTCTTTGCCGCCTCCCACGGTTTCGACGCCTACAAGGGAAGCGAACTCAATCAGGAGGGCTGGATTGAATGGCTTAAAACGACCTCGGTCAACGACCGCCCCGATTGGGTGAAACTCAGCAAGATAACCATTGTGCCCTTCTACGACCGCACTGGATTGATCTACGAGACACTGGGAACGCTGAACAACGCCCTGTCCGATGAGATCCTGGTCACGGTCATCGTCGTGCTCATCAGCGTGATGCACTTTGCCAGCTCCATGCTGATCTCGGTGGTGCTCCCGCTGGCCGTTTTGATCTGCTTTGTGGCCATGAAGCAGTTCGGGATCGATGCCAATGTAGTCGCTTTGTCGGGCATCGCCATCGCTATCGGGACCATGGTCGACATGGGCATCGTGGTCTGCGAAAACATCCTCCGCCATCTGGATGAATGGCGTAAAGAGAAGGCGGCCAAAAGCGCTTTAGGTGATCGCTCGTCACTCGAGGTCATCTATGAGGCCTCGACCGAGGTAGGAGGAGCCGTCGTCACCTCAATCGCCATGACCATTGTTGGATTTTTACCGGTCTTCGCCATGGTGGGAGCGGAGGGCAAACTATTCAAACCGTTGGCTTTCACCAAGAGCTTTGCCCTGCTCGCCTCGGTCCTTCTGGCCCTGACCCTGATTCCGGTTCTGGCCCAACTATTCTTTGTGCCGCGAACCAGGTCCGGGAGGACAAAATGGATTCTGCACGGCGGCATAATATTGGCTGGTACAGTGCTTGCGTTCCTTTTTCAGTGGTGGGCGGGCGCCATCGTCATCGCTCTCGGCCTGTTCCATGCTTTAAAAGACCGGCTGCCAAGGTTTTTAACCAAAGCGGGTTCCCAAGTGGTCATCTGGGCGGTGGCTATGGCGGTCATTGTTTTTTTAACCGAACACTGGATGCCGTTGGGACCGCAAAAGGGTATGTTCCGCAACATGGTCTTCGTTACCGTTTTGATCGGCGGCCTGCTGGGCTCTTTCAACGTTTTTCGGTTTGGTTACCCGCGCCTGCTGCGATGGTGCCTCAACCATAAATTCACCTTCATCTGCTTCCCCGCTGTTCTCATCCTGGTCGGCGGTTTGGTCTGGTTCGGCTTTGAGCCTTCCCTCGGCTGGCTGCCGGAACGCGTCAAAAATACCTCGGTCGCCACTGCCGCAGCCAATCGTTTTCCGGGCCTGGGCAAGGAATTCATGCCGCCTCTGGACGAAGGCTCCTATCTCTTCATGCCCACCACCATGCCCCATGCCTCCATCGGCGAAGCCATGGATGTTTTGCAAAAGCAGGACCTGGCCATCCGTTCCATACCGGAAATCGATTCCGTTGTGGGCAAATTGGGACGGGTGGAAAGCCCTCTCGACCCTGCCCCCATTTCGATGTTCGAGACGATCATCAATTACAAGCCGGAGTATCTAGTGGATCGGGGCGGCGGACGATTGAAGTTCAAGCACGACCACAAGACAATCGATCTTTTTCGGGATGAATCGGGCAAACCAATGTTGGCGCCGGATGGCCAAGATTACCAGGTGCAGGGCAAATACGAACGCGATGGCAGTGGAAGACTGATCCCGGATAGCGACGGCGTGCCTTTCCGCTTTTGGCGACGACCCCTGGACCCACAAATCAATCCCGGCCGAAAGGAGTGGGCGGGCATTAAAAAACCGGGCGACATCTGGGATCAGATCATAATTGTTACGAAAATTCCCGGCACCACTTCGGCCCCCAAACTGCAGCCCATCGCGGCGCGCATCGTTATGCTGCAAAGCGGCATGAGGGCGCCCATGGGGGTCAAAGTCAAAGGGCCCGACCTGGATACCATTGAGAAAGTAGGGTTGCAAATTGAAAGATTTCTGAAGGAAGTGCCATCGGTCAAAGCGGAGGCTGTTGTAGCCGATCGTATTGTGGCCAAACCCTATCTGGAAATTAAAATCGATCGTGAGGCCATTGCCCGTTACGGTATCACAATTCGGCGCGTGCAAGATGTGATCGAAGTAGCCATTGGGGGGAAACCGCTCACCACCACGGTCGAAGGCCGTGAACGGTATCCGGTGCGGGTGCGCTATCTTCGCGAGCTTCGCGACCAAATCGAAGCACTTGGACGAATCCTCGTACCGGCTCCGGCCGGAGCGCAAATACCATTAACACAATTAGCCGAAATTGAATACCTGCCCGGTCCACAGGTCATCAAGAGCGAAGATACGTTCCTGATCGGATATGTGGTTTTCGATATGAAAGAAGGTTACGCCGAAGTAAATGTCGTCGAAGAGGCCCAGGCTTACCTCAAGCAGAAGATCGAAAGCGGTGAATTCATTTTGCCGGCCGGAGTCAGTTATACATTCGCCGGAAGTTATGAAAACCAGCTTCGAGCAGCCAAGAAACTTATGGTGGTGGTGCCGGTGGCGCTGTTCGTCATTTTCGTTATTCTCTACATGCAGTTTCAGTCCTTTTTAACCACCCTACTCGTATTTTCCGGCATATTCGTGGCATGGGCGGGCGGATTTATCATGGTCTGGTTTTACGGACAACCCTGGTTTCTCAACTTCTCCGTCTTCGGCGTCGATATGAGGGAACTATTCCAGATACACCCCATCAACCTGAGCGTGGCCATCTGGGTCGGCTTCCTGGCTTTATTCGGAATCGCGGCGGAAAACGGGGTAGTCATGGCAGCCTTTCTCGACCAGGTCTTTGCCGGGCGCAAAATCCGCACCATCGAAGATATTCACGAAGCCACGGTCGAGGGCGCCGTCAAAAGAATCCGGCCGGCCTTGATGACATCGGCCACCACCATTTTAGCCCTTATCCCCGTTCTCACCTCAACCGGGCGTGGTGCGGATATCATGGTGCCTATGGCCATCCCATCATTCGGAGGCATGTTTGCGGCTTTGCTGACGGTCATCATGGTTCCCGTTCTTTACAGCTTCATTGTGGAAGTACGATTTCGTTTGCGTCCACCGTCCGATTCGATGGCATCGGAATAGAGAAATGGGAAAAAAGGCATCAAACACACCACCCCTGCTGGCCCCGGAACCGCAGAAAATGCAGTTAAATTCCGGCCACTGGATTTTGCCGGAAACAATCGTTGTTGCTCTGGATAAAGGATTTTCCACCAGTCTGAATGCGGGCCTGGAGGTTTTTCGGAATGAATTGAAGGAATCGGCGGAAATCAGCTTCGTGTTTGATGAGAAGCTCCAAGCACAGCTTTCTATTTGTCACAGTGAATCGGATTTACCCGGGCAAGGTTACCGCTTGGAGATAGACGGGGGAGGTATTTCGATTTCCGCCGGTGATGAGGCGGGGGCCTTCTATGGATTACAAACGCTGCGGCAGATTCTTTTGCAATATGCCAACGAGATTCCGTTTTTATCTCTGGAAGACTGGCCGGAAATTGCGGAGCGGGGCTTCATGCTCGACATCAGCCGCTGCAAAGTGCCCAAAATGGAAACTTTGCTCGACCTCATTCGCCTCCTGGCCTCTTTCAAGATAAACCAGCTTCAACTTTATACCGAACACACATTCGCCTTCACTAACCACGAGATTGCCTGGGGAGACGCCTCCCCGTTGACGGCTGAGGAAGTGAGGGAAATCGACGATTACTGCCGGCAGCATTTTATCGAACTGGTTCCCAATCTAAACTCTTTTGGACATTTCGAGCGCTGGCTGCGGCATCCTGAGTACAAACACCTGGCCGAATGTCCCGACGGTTTTACCCTGCCTAATGGGAAAAGCTTTCCCTGGGGCCGGACCCTCCACACGGGTCCCGAATCGCTACGGTTTCTGGAAAAACTCTTTGAAGAATTTCTGCCCAACTTCAGCAGCCCAAGGTTCAACATCGGCTGCGATGAAACCTGGGAGGTCGGCCAGGGTAAAAGCCGTGCCGCCGCCGAAAAAACAAATGACGGCGAATTATATTTCGGCTTTCTGCAACAAATCACCGGCCTGGCGCGCAAAAACGGAAAACAAATCCAATTCTGGGCCGACTGGGTACTGCATGATCCCGAAAACATCAAACGGCTGGAAAACGACATTACCGGAATCATCTGGGGTTATGAGGCCGACCATCCCTTCGACGAACAATGCGAGGTGTTTGCGCGGGCAGGCAGGAAATTTTACGTGGCTCCGGGGACTTCAAGCTGGAGTTCGATTAGCGGGCGCCTGGACAACGCCGTGCAAAACCTGGCCTCGGCAGCCGAATCCGCGGCCAAATTCGGGGCCAGTGGATACCTGATTACGGATTGGGGGGACGGCGGACACTTCCAATTCCAGCCCGTCAGCTATGCCCCCGCCATTTTTGGAGCAAGCCAAGCCTGGAACCGTGAAAAACCCAATGCGGCCAAACTGGCTGAAATATTAAACAGATTTGTATTTTTTGACAACAGCGGCATCACCGGAAAATTATGGGTTGGAGTCGCTCGAGCAGCAGGAAAGTTGAAAAAATCCCCACCCAATTCAAATTCATTCAAGAAACTGTTGTTCAGCGACGGAACCGATCTGGACGACATCCTCGACGGCATTGAGTTGGATGAACTGACGGCGGCCTGTAGTTACCTCCTGCAACTGGAAGCGGAATTGCCCTCTGCCCGCCCCACTTGCCGGGATCGGGAAAAAGTTCTGGTGGAGCTTCGGCTGACCTTCGCCATGATGCTTCATGCAGCACGACGCGGGATTGCCCGAATAAGTAGGAGCACGGTCGATTTTACCCAACGAAGACGCGAAATGATCCTCCTCATTCACCAATTCGAGGAATGCTGGTTGACCCGAAATCGACACGGCGGGCTGCACGAAAGCTCAAATTATCTGAGGCAGGCATTGAAATCCTACCAATGAAAAAATAGACCGGCCCGAAAATGTTCAAATGCGATTGTTGAACTATAGTTTAAAAATGGACAAAAAAAACCCGCAGAAAACTCTGCGGGTTTTTTTACGAATCGTAAAAATGATTACGCCATGGCCTTAAGACCGGCTCCTGCCTTAAACTTTACACTCTTGGAAGCCTTGATTTTGATCTTTTCACCAGTCTGGGGATTCACACCTTTGCGTGCCGCCCGCTTGACAACTGAAAACGTGCCAAAACCGATAATCTGGACGTTTTTATCTTTTTTCACTCCTTTTTTTACGCCGTCGAGGACAGCCGCAACAGCAGCCTCAGCGGCAGCTTTGGAGGTATCACCGCCTAGATTTTTTTGCACTTGTGCGACTAATTCAGCCTTATTCATAGAGATTCCTTTTGTGGTATTATTTTCGTTTTAGAAGCTTACGGTGAAGAAAGAATTGGGTTGGATTATTTCCGTCAATACAAAACGGAAAATCTCTCGATATTTTTCAATATTCTCGGCAATCCCTCTAAAATAAAGGCCCATAACGCCTTAAATCGAGTCATTTGCCTGAATTTCGAAAGTCAAACTGCCTTTGGGTAAAAGACTCAATTGGGTCGTTTCATCGATCTGCGCCGTTTTCAATATTGCCAGGCCCAGTAAACCGCTCGCTGTTGCGACCACGCTCTTGAGTTGACCGACGGAAACATCTCCGGTGTAAAGTCCGCAAGGGAGATTGGGTAGCTCTGGTGATCCACTCGCCCGCACTTGAAAAAGCCGGCGGCGGGATGTGCCGCCATGTTGCAGCCGCGCCATTACTTCCTGCCCCAAAAAACATCCTTTATGAAAACAAACGGCGGCTTTATCCAATCCTCCCTCCTGGGGTAGATCGT
>JAJFLT010000062.1 GCA_021772555.1 Opitutales bacterium
CACCGGACACCTTACTCAGATGGTACCGCAACATCGTGGCCGCAAAGTGGACCTTTAAGTCAGAAAGAAAAAAGGGCCGACCTGGAATAGATCGCGATATCGAACAACTGGTCATGAGGATGCTCGAGGAAAATCCACCATGGGGAAGTGATCGGATAGTCCGGGCACTTTCAAACCTTGGCATTCGAATAACTGATACGACCGTCGATAACATCAGAAAACGCAACGGGCTTGACCCGGCACCAAAGAGAAGTACGAAAATCAATTGGGATACATTTCTCAAAGCTCATTGGGAAGGACTACTGGCGGCTGACTTTTTCACAACTGAAGTGCTGTGTCTGAGAGGGATAGTCAGATTTTATACCCTTTTTGTGATCGAGCTCGCGACTGGATCAGTCATCATTTGTGGTACGACCGTTTCTCCTGACGGCGAGTGGATGAAGCAAGTAGCCAGGCAGCTCACGGATGTTTTCGATGGCATTTGTCTCAGCAAGACACATTTGATTATTGATCGAGATACAAAATTCACTGAATCATTTAAGCACCTGCTGCAGAGCTATGGGGTTGAACCTGTGCTGTGTCCGGTCCAAGCTCCGAAGTGTAACGCTTACGCAGAGCGCTTCGTGAGGCCTGTCAAATATGAATGCCTTAACCGGATTATTGTATTGGGCGAGAAACATCTGGAACTGGCTATCAACCAATATTTGAAGTATTACAATGCCGAGAGGAACCACCAAGGTATTGAAAATCAGCTGATTAAACCCGAGATCTTTAGCAGGGACGGGGACATATCCTCAAAGAAACGCTTGGGTGGCATGTTAACGTACTATTACCGACAAGCCGCTTAAAAATAATGACTTATAGATGTTGGCTGATTTTTTTGACAGTACTGGATTTCATGCATGCAAAGCGTGGGTGTTGCCGTTGATTGAGCGAACTCTGACTCAAGCGAGCGCACGGCTGCTGGATCCGGTTACGCGAACCGCATTTATGTCATTGGGATTGACGAGCGCGAATTCCACTTGGTAGTGGTGCGACCGGACGGCGACGTGGAGTTGCAAGCGAGGCGGCGGGAAGTGTTTGTGTCGTTGGAGCACCGCCTTAGAAATGGGGATACCCCGTTCACTGTCCTTTTCAGGACCACTGGTATTAAACTTTATTGTTCTTAGTCTTTTCTCTTTTCACTTTACGAACGTTGATCATCAACGAATTATGTATCTGTCCGGTATCAAACTATATTGTTCGAGTACACTAATTGTAATGTAAACAAACAATAAAGTTGTATCCTGTGCAATAAAGTTGTATTCCGTGAAATAAAGTTTGAAACTGGACTGGCACCCTCAAGGAATGTCCAAAACTCTTTATCTGTAAAGACTTACCTTACTTCCCGAGAATCTTTTCAACCACTGATGAGGGCCCGAATGAGGGCCCGATTCGGCTTTCGACGACAAGATTCGCTACCATAGACCGCCAACCAAGGCCAAAAACAAGTGTCATCGCGGCGTCGCGAAGGAATTGTCGCGAAGCGATGTCAAGTTGATCCAAAAAATCTTCGCTGCGTATCTTCGGTTCCAAACACGAGAGCAATATTATGTCAAAATCGAATGATTTTGCCAAGATTACTATCAATTGACGGGTTGCCTCGCGTCGCGGTGTTTTTAATATGATTGTGGCGGGTAACGCTTCCGTCGGTGCATCTCGACTATATTCAGGCTTGATCTCTAAAAAACCCTTCTCCACGTCATCGATGGCAATTTTCGGATGAATGGGTCGAAACTTTCGCCCTATTTCTCTCGCTGCCTCACTTATTTCTGACTCTGCTCTGATCCCAGCTTCGACTTCTGCCCACTCTAATCGAACCATAACTTTTTTGCTCAGTTGGCGTTCGCTTCTCTTTACCAGCATGAGCATAGATGCCACCTTTTCGGACCTGACCAAGGCTGTTCAAGTCAACGACATTCTCGCTCGACTGCACGGCCCGGTGGCGCACAAAGGTTTTCAACGCCTGACCTGAATTAATCCACAAGCTAACGTTCGGATTTGACATACACATTGCCCCCCAGCCAAATAACAATTGGGTTTCTTATTGCTTTTCGAACTTCTGTACACGATGGCCTTGGACCTCGGCGACATAGAGGTTCCCGCAATCCTTATCCAGGCAGAGGCCGTGAACACCGTTGAACTGACCGGGAGGCCTGCGTAAGTTAGTCGAAGCCTCATATTGTGTAGAAGGGCTATTCCCCCATACAGATTCCAGGCGGCCCCCGTCGCCTAACCGGATTACCTTATTACCCCATCCCGTGGTTCCATAGAAAAAACCATCATTGCCCCAATAGAGACCATCCAATGTATCCTTGCCAAGGTCAGACAACGTGGACAACCCGAGGTCTGTCCATTCCCCTAATGTGTTGCCGTCGTTATCGAAAATCTGGATTCGGTAATTTGCGCGGTCCGATACATAAATCGTTCCATTATTGTCGAGAGTAATTGCATGAGGTGTATTGAATTCTCCCTTCCCTTTGCCCCTTTTTCCCCAAGCTTTGAGAAATTCCCCATCCGCGGAAAATTTCACGATCCTGGAATTGACATAACCATCCGTGACAAAAATCTCCCCATCGCGATTGACGGCAATATCAGTAGGTTGATTAAAATGTTTTTCATCCTCTCCTGGTTCATCCGCAGTTCCAAGAACCATGAGCAACGCGCCATCAGTGCTGTATTTCAAAACAACGCTTCGGCCACAATCGGTCACCCAGAGATTATCCCAAAAATCAACATGGACTCCGTGCAAAAAGTGGAGTTTTTCCTCCACCAATACCTTGCGACGAGAGGGAAAGGCTTCTTCCCCGGATGCCATCTGTCCCTTCCCAATAATTGTAAGGACTGGATTCTCTCCCGGTTCGGGAGCGTAAACAATTCCATGTCGCGGCAAAATCTCGGTCTCTCCAAGGCTGCCAATAAACGTTCCATCCGGTTCAAAAACAATAACGGGGTGCTCTCCTCGATGGCCAACATATACGCGCCCCTTGGAATCCGTTGCTACCGCTGAAACTTTTCCCCATTTCCAACCCCGCGGTAGTTCCGGCCAACTACGGACCACTTTAAAATCTGATTTTTCCATAGGCGATTTAGCTAAATCTTTATTTGGCGGCGACATCTTGTCTGAACTGAAAGGCGTAGAGATCCGCATCGTGCATGGAGAATCGCAGGCGGACTTTCCTTCCGGCGATGGTGGAAAGATCCGTCCCCGATTCCCAGGTGACAACGCGCTCGATTTCGTTGCCAATCTGCTCCCTGCAATCGGCCAAGGTATAACCGGGAATGGCTTTACCCTGGCTGTTCTGAATCTCGACCCGAATGCCTCCGGCGGCGGAGGTGGCAAAGTTGAGGTGGAGCCGGTTTCCAGAAAAAATAAGTTTTTTGGTCAGGAATTCACCTCCTGCGTATTCGGCTTGTGCCGAGGCCAAGCCATCCAGCCGCAACGAGTAGCGCCGTAGATGGGCGGTGGGTTGGGCGTAGTCCTGATTGACGTAAACCGACATCTCGGTGGGGCCTGTCTGGACAATATTGAGAGCAGGGTAATTGGTTCGGGAGACCCAGTTATTGGCTCCGATACCGGGTCGGATAAAGCTGCTGAGAAAGGTGCGGTCGTAGAATCCACCTCCACGCGTGGTCATGAAAATGGCATCGGAGGTGTCTTTGAAGTATTTCGGACTTACCTGAATTGCCCTGGCCTGCTCATCACTAAGGACCTGACGGCCGGGCATGAAGCGGGCGGCAATGGAGACATAGAGATGGGGAGCGCGAAAGTAAGGATGAGTCTGGTTGGTGTAGAGATGATCGATCGGTGCCTCGGCGCCGGGGTGACGGTATTCCATCAAAATCGGTTCCGACCAGTGAATGAAGTCATCACTTTCGGCCCGGCAAATACGGCGGCGGCGTTCATCAT
>JAJFLT010000063.1 GCA_021772555.1 Opitutales bacterium
CCGTAGAGGAGGACAATTTTATTAAACTCATCCCTCCTCCTGACCAATTCTTTGTAAACCGGGCGCAAAGGAGCCAAACCAATGCCTCCAGCAATCAGAACAACATCTTTGCCGATTGCTTTCTCAATTGGCCAATGGCTACCGAACGGGCCCCGCATGCCGATAACATCGCCGGAGCGCAGTTTACCCATGGCGCCGGTAACCGTGCCAACAACACGGGTTGTATGCTCCAATTTCCCTTTTTGCCCGGGGGTTCCGCTGATGGAAATGGGAACCTCCCCAGTGCCGAAGACATAGAGCATGTTGAATTGTCCGGGCTCAAACTGAAAAGATCCCCGCCCACTGCCCTTCACCGGCTTGAGGATAAAGGTGAAGGTGTCAGCGGTTTCTTTTCTCATCTCATCGATTGCCCAGGGTGTGGTGAGCATAGGATCTTCGAGAAGAACTGTCATATTGCGTACCTCGTGTGATCGGGACTCCCGCCGTATAGGTCGAGAATCTGCAGTCTGGCAGCCACGATGCGGTCCATCATATTTGTGGCTATAATCTTCATAATCTGATAACCGAAATCGGAGTCCTCGTTAAACTGATCGCGAACTGTGGCGGCATCGAAGGCAATCGCTTGGGTGGGCTCCAGGGCTTTGGCATCAAACACCCAACGGGAGGGAGGGAACATCCAGGACCAGCCGAGAAGATCGCCTCCGCGAAGGGTTTGCAAGGTGACCGCGCCCAGTCCTGCGGAGTGTATTTCCAAGCCGACGGATCCTTTTGACAGCATGTAAAAATGCTCCGCCCTGCCATCTTTGTAAAAGATGAATGCGCCGGTATCCAAATCGATCATGGAAGCACTGCTGACCAGTTTCTCAATGTGCGCAGTGGAGAGGTTTTTGAAGTTTTCGTTAGCGGATACTATGTTTACTAACTGTTTCATTGTTTTACTTCGGGTGAGATTTAATTATTTGGGATGCATTTGGATCATGATGAGGACGCGCGGATGGCCTTAACTTCTTCTGTAATATCAATGCCAACCGGGCACCAGGTGATACAGCGGCCGCACCCGACACATCCGGAGGAGCCGAATTGATCATGCCAGGTGGACAGTTTATGCGTCATCCAGTGCCGGTATCGGGAACTCGTCTCCTGGCGCACGCTGCCGCCGTGAATATAGGAAAAATCCATCGTAAAGCAGGAATCCCAACGTTTCCAACGCTCCGCGTGGTCACCGGTCAGGTCGGTGGCATCTTCAACCGTGGAGCAAAAACAGGTGGGACAGGCCATGGTGCAATTGGCGCAAGTCAGGCAGCGTTTGGCAACCTCCTCCCAGCGAGGGTGGTAGGGGTTGTCCTGCAGGAGTTCCCGGATTCCCCCGGTCTCCATTGTCCGGCCCATTTGGGATACCGCTTCGGCAACCACGGATTCGGCGGCCTGCTCATCTTTATTCCCCAACTCCCGGTGGGGAATTTCAGCTAAAACTTCAGCCCCGGCGGCGCTGCCCACTTCAACCACATAATAAGGGGATTTTTTGTTCAGAATTTCGGTTAAAGCCAGGTCGAAACCGGATTCCGCTTTGGGTCCAGTCTTCATGGAGGCGCAAAAACAGGTTCCACCGGCCTGGCCACAATTGACCGCGACAATAAATGTTTGCTCCCGGCGGGATTTGTAAACCGGATCGATGAACTTGTCGCCCATGAATACGCGATCCTGGATGCCGATGGCATGCAATTCGCAGGAACGAACACCTATAAAGGCAAACTTTGAATTTTCGGGCGGGTCATTCTTTTCTATGGAAAAACCCCGGCCATTGCGCTTGGCCATCCAAAGGCGCTGTCGGGGTGGGAAAAGGTATTTTTTCCAGGAATGCGGGCCGACAACATAGCCGAATAATGCTTTATCGTCTCGTTTTTTTAACCGGTAGCGGCCGGCTTCCTGCTCATCGGTCCAGCCTACCGGCAAATCACTGGTCGAGCCCAGTTCATCATAAATAATCGCCCCATCCCGCGCAGTCGGTCCCACCACACGGAATCCTCGATCTTTCAAACACTCGAAGAGGCGATCCAGAGCGGTTCGATCGATTACTGCTTTTTCGTGAATATTCAGCGGTGAAGACTTTGTTGGCGAAGTCATTTGCACTGTGATGTATAGCAACCGGAACAGGTTGGATTAGAAGTGATGTGGTTAAAATTTGAATGTTACGCCTTTTGCTAGAAGATAACCCAAAATCGCGATATGTCAGCCCGAATTTGAAAATATTCTTTTTTCACAGGTACTGTCTCACCCTTCCTTCACATGGAGCGAGGTACGATAAAAGGAATTGTCCTCCAGCAACTTGCCTAAACCGGAAAAGTTCGCAGTATTTCAAACCTGGACCTGATATCGGGTTCGTGCGAGTAGAGTGGGGTGAATGTGTCTATTTTTGTATTTGAAATTTTTCCGGAACCCCAAAACCCCCGATTTCCGAAAAATGCTACTCCCCGGCGCAAGTAATGGGGAAGAATCAAGATCAACTATCCCTTATTTACCATCATGTCGGACAACCCAATACTTCCTTGAGTTCTTAGACGCCCTCTTAGAGAACCTTGGCTCCCGGTAAATTTGAGGGTCAACAATCTTAAATAGAAAGCTGTTTTCTATTGGAGGAAAGTCCGTTTATCGTCCACTTTCTTCAAATCTTGTCCTACCTGATAGATGCGTTTATCCAGAATAATTGGGCATCCAGTTACCATATAAACCACTTAGGCTAATGCTGCAAATATTGTAAAAATAGGGTATTCTATTAAACAAACAGGATCCATAGGAGTTCCTAATATATTGTTAATAAATGGTTTACAAAAATGGTGCGGGCACTCGGAATCGAACCGAGGACACCAGCTTGGAAGGCTGGGGTTTTACCGCTAAACTATGCCCGCTAATGGCTGCAGGCAGTTTCTTCGGAAAGAAATGAGTGGGTCAAGGTTTTCTTGAATTCTATTATCGGTCGGATTTGAATGGGGCAGAAAAAAGTCTTTTCAACCTGACAAAGTCTGCTATGATTTTGTAATCTACGACCAAATCATAAAAAACAAGGAAAAAACATGGCTTTATTAACAGGTGGTGCAACGGCGTCTGCCGCTGCCGGAGGAGGTGCTGGCGGCAAGAAGGTCAGTTTCATGGAATCGCAGAAACTGGCCAAGCAGAAAGCGTATGAAAAACAGTCCAAGAAGAAAAAAATCGGATTGTCCGATGTCTGCGTATTTACCCAGCAGCTTTCCTCCATGTTGGAGGCCGGATTGCCATTGGTGCAAGCCCTGGAAGCCCTTCAAGAACAAACCGAGCAACCGGTATTTCAAATTGTCATACGTGAAGTGAAGGCCGATGTGTCTAGCGGCACCGCTTTTTCCGATGCAGTGCGGAAATTTCCCAACGCTTTTCCCAACTTGTTCATTTCCATGGTCGAGGCCGGTGAGGCCAGCGGTGGTCTGGCGTCGATCCTGGGCAAAGTGGCCACCTATTTCGAGCAATCCGTAGCCTTGACCAAAAAGGTGAAGGGGGCCATGACCTACCCGGTCGCGGTTATCACCCTGGCGGCGGTTCTGGTCAACGTTTTGCTTATTATGGTGATTCCGGTGTTTGCGGAGATGTTCGCCGGTTTCGGAGCCGATCTGCCCAAGCCGACCCAGATGTTGATCGATTTGAGCGATTTTCTGAAATCTTACATCCTCGTCATACTGGCCGGAATGTTTATTTTCTATAAGGGCCTTAACAAGTTTGTCAGCACTCCGAATGGAAGGGTGATCAAGGATCAGTTTTTATTCAAGCTACCGGTGGTTGGCAACCTGGTGCAAAAGATTGCGGTTTCCCGGTTTTGCCGCACTTACGCCATCCTGTTGCGCAGCGGGGTGCCCATCCTGCGAAGCCTGGAAATCGTGTCCAACGCCAGTGGAAACACTTTTATCGAAAAGGCTGTGGTCAAAGTTACCAGGCATGTCAGCCAGGGTGGTCAGTTATCGGAGGTTCTGGCGGACGATCCGTTCTTCCCGCCGATGGTCAAGCACATGGCCAAGGCGGGTGAAACGACCGGCAATGTCGATGGCATGATGGACAAAATATCCGATTTTTACGATTCCGAAATCGAGACCATCGTGGAGGCGCTGACCTCCCTCATGGAACCGATTCTCATTTGCGTGCTGGGGATTGTTATCGGTGGCATTGTCATGGCCATGTTTCTACCCATCTTCCAGCTATCTTCTGTCGTCGGCTGATATCGGCTCGAACCGGAAGAATATGGACAAAATAAACCAGGAAAAAATTTCATGACGAGCGGCTCACTTGTTAAAAGAAAATAGCGGTATATGGCTTCGGTACTCATAGTTGACGATCTGCCGGCTGTGCACGAAATGCTGGAGGCGGTTATTAACCCGTGCGGGTTTTTAAGTGCGTTTGCTCTGAACGGCAATGATGCCCTCAAGCGCTATCGGGAGGGCAATATCGATGTCGTCCTGGTAGATATCGCAATGGAGCCGATGGACGGCATAACGGTTCTCAAGGAGATCCGGTCCATCGACCCGAAGGCCATCGTCATCATGATGACGGGCTATTCCTCGACCGAAACTGCCATGCAAGCGCTCAAATTTGGCGCTTTCGATTATGTGCAGAAACCCTTTCGGCTGGAGGAATTGGTCAAAACCTTGCACCGCGCCGTCGATGCCAGAAAGAAGGGCACTGGAGGCAAGGTGGCGGTCGTCGAGGAGCCGCTCAGGGCGGAAAAGGATGTGGTGGGGGCTCTGGCCGGGGAAAGCGAGGCCATATTAGCTGTCAACAAGCAGGTGCAAAAATTACTGCGGGCCAAGACCCCGATGCTCATCCAGGGGGAGGTCGGCACCGGCAAGCGGAGCCTGGCCGACCTTGTTCATCAAAAAGGTCCGGGTCCACGAGCGCCGTTCATCGGAATTGACTGCCGTCTGGCCGACCCGGAGGAGTTGCAAAAGGGATTGACCAATGGAGACGGTACGCCCGGTTTTCTGATCCAAAAAGCCCAGGGTGGAACCCTCTTTTTCAACAATATCGACAAGTTGGCAGTAGAACTGCAATCGTTGTTGGCTAAAGTCTTGCAAGTATCCGGGGGCACTTTTCGGTTAATTTGCGCGACCGAAGTGCAATTTGAAAGCCGGCTCGAAAGGGGCAATATTTCGGACGATTTCTTTTTTAAGGTCGCCACCCTGCCGATCACGCTGCCCCCGTTGCGCAATCGACGGGAGGACTTGACCGTGCTCATAAAGGATATTTTGAAAAGAGCGGAAAATCCCTTTTTCGATACTTCGCAAATCAAGTTTTCCAGGGATGCCGAATCCATGATGTATTATTATCCATGGCCGGGAAACCTGATCGAATTGTCCAATGTTCTGACTTCTGTAGTGGTTGTATCCCATAACCGGTTGATCAACTCCCAGCAGTTACCGCTACGGCTTAGGGACGCCCGCAAATGGCCCAATTTGAAAACTTTCCTCTTGGCGCGGGAAGAAGCCTATATCGCCGAATTGCTGCGCCTGTGTGAAAACGACGAAGAGAAGGCGGCCAAGATCGCTGGGGTGGCCGATATTTTCGAGTCCGAGTCGGTGGCCAAGGCCCGTGAAAAGGTGGAGGAAGCGAGCAGCCAGGATTCCACCAGCGGAAAGACGGAATTGTCGGCCGATGCCCAGGAAGCTCTGGAAAAACTGAAAGCTGAACTTGATGTCCAGGAGGAGGCTGTCAAAGAAGCCAAAGCCATGCTCCTTGAGCGGGAAGAATTTCTCGAGACGAGCGAAAATACTCTTTTTGAAAAAGTGATGGCCCAGCAGGAGCGAGAAACCGAGCTCGAACAGCTTTCGGAAGAACTGGACCAGCGGGCGCAAAAATTGGAAGAACAGGAGAAAGCGGCCGGGGCCAGCGCCGGTGGTTGATCAGCGGATATCTTTCGCTTTTCTATCCGATCCATTGCCGGCTGATGCGGACGCCGGATTTTGTCATTCTCAGCTATTTCCCCGGCTGAGTTCGGTTTCGACCGGAATTTGCAGCGAATCCGAACGATCTCCGGCTATATAGCGAATGACATCGGTAGCATCGATAATGAGGGAAATAATGTTGATGGCGAGGAGTGCCCGCAGCCAGATTCCGAAAAAATCAATGGCCGGATATTCGCCTAACCGCCCGAAAAGATAAATTATGGCCGGGGTCCAGAAAACGAGGTGTCCCAGCCCCAGCAAGCGTGTAAATCCCGTAAAACCGGTTAGAACAACCATCAAAAGGGCACTGCCCACCAATGCGCCCAAAACCACTTGCGATTCAAGTCGATCGGTAAATATCAGCGGCACAACCAAGTGTCCGGTTAATAAGACAGCCATCCAAAGCT
>JAJFLT010000064.1 GCA_021772555.1 Opitutales bacterium
GATTTTTGCAGGTTTTCCAGGCACTTTTGAATGTCGGTCAGGTAGCCGGTCAGATAGCTGGCCACGATGCAGTCGAATTTTTCCTCAATGGTGGTTTCATGCAGATCGCCCCGGCGAAATTCGCAACCGGAGGCTTTCTCACCGGTCTGGGCCCTGGCGATCATTTTGTCGCTGATGTCGATGCCCAGCCCCCGTTCCGGTTTGAGTACTTTGAGCAGCCCGCCCGCCCCGCAGCCCCACTCCAGAACGGATACGCCCTCGGGGATATGATGACGGTGCAGGTTGGCCAGTTGACGATGGAAACCTCGCTGCCAGCGGCGTGGGCGCGAGTCGTTCTCCGCCACCCAGTCAAAAAATTTGCGATAATCAAACATGAACTTTTTATTTTGACATTCGGGTTCCGCCTAGAGGGCTTCCTTTTGCAAAACGACGATCACACGCAAAGAGAAAAATTTCAAAACTATTTGGGGCAAAAGACATTCCAATTTCAGCAGCCTCTTGAGCGTCCCGGCGGATACCAGTTGGGGTCTGCTCAAACCTCCGGTCAAGGGGTAAGCGAAAAAATCCCGGTATTGTAGGGATACAACGGTCAGGCCCATTTCCGCCAGAGTGTCTTCGGTCCATTGGCGATGATTGCGAAACAATGCTATAGCCATGCCCATGTTGGCAAATTCTTCATTTTCATCCTTCTTTTCCCCTATGACAAAGGGCGGGGCCAGCTTCGAGGGCCGCATCGGCTCATGGTGGCAAAGCCGATAAAAGAGCGTTCCCACGGTAGTGGCGGCAGGTTCGCAAAGCAAAATCCGCCCGCCCGGTTTGAGGACTCGTGCCGCGCTGCGGAAAAAATCGAAGGGCCGGCGCAAATGATGCAGCACATCCGTCGCCAGTAAATTTTCCCATTGCTCGCCCAAAGCCTCGAGATCGTAACAGGAAACCGCCCGGTCGACATAGGGCGTTTTTTCGATGTCGCTGGTGGTGACAGCCGGGTAGAAGCTCTTAATCGTCCCAATGCCGGATCCGATGTCCAGGCTGGAACCATCTCCAGCATTTTGCATAAGTGCATCGAAGATGCTTTGATAGTAAAGCCGGATGGCGGGTGACCGGTCCCATTTGTCCCGGCTCTGTCGCAGGAGGCTCAAGTCGTAGGTGATCTCGTTCACATCCTTTACTTTGCTATCGATCAAAGAGTATCCGCTGCAACCGGTTCCGTCTCTTCCGTTGACCCCGGGGCGCTTTCTTCCACGGATTCATTGTCATTTTGAAAGTAATCCTCTTTCGGATAAAATCTGACGATTCGGGCCAACTGCAAAGGTATCAATCGCTCTTCCACCACCGTTTCGATTTCGAAGGCAGGACCCAAATCGTAATGATCCACGACCACCAATTCGCCTGTTTCCCCATTAACATCGACCAGTTGGAAAGCGTAAAAAGCGGAATAGTTGTGGTGCAGATAATGCCTCCAGATGGTTTCCGGCTTTTCGGCCACCCGGCTGACATTAACCGAGGATACGCCGTGAGTGATCGCCATGAGTGGGCTGCGCGAGGTAAAAAAGTAATCCTTTTCCGGGTTTTGCTGGAAAAAACGCCGTATTATGGAAGCCTCTTTGGCCGGGGTATAACGACCCGTATAACGGTGATTGGATGCCACTGGAACCGTTACAAAGAGGATAAACAACAAGCATAGGCTGATGACAAAATTAAATGGATCGCGCTTCTTCCGGAGGATATAAAGGGTACCTGCCGAAATCAACAGAAACGATAATATTATACCTATGCCGGACCGAATAAAGGCGAGCCGTTCCAGGTCCCAAAGATGAAACCAGGCTGTGTAACCGAACATTCCGCAGGTTATGAGCAGGAACGGACCTGCCCATTTTTTCAGCGTGAGCGGTGCTGCGAGTGCGCCCATGAGGAGCAGGGGCAGGCAAAAACGGCTGGCCACCGGATCGGTCAACTGGCCCCAGTGATAACCCATGGCAAGAGCGAATGAGGCCAAAACGGCAAGAAGAAATGAAGCCAAAACGAGATGCGAATGCTGGTCCTGAGTGAACCTGCCAAGCCGCGGCAAGGCGTAGGCCAAAAAACAAACCGCCGCCGTCAAACCGAGCAAGGAAAGAAGAAGGGAATTGGAGTTGGTCTGCCCGTAATGAAAGAAGTATCGGGCGGCGTCTTGCAGGTTTTCCCCTATGAAACCGAGACTGAAGACCTGGTCTTTGTCTGTGTCATCTAACTGCCAAAAATACGTTTTGGACATGGAAATCAAAAACTGCATGGGAATGCAAACCAACTGCAATGGGGCGAAAATAACCGGCCAGGGAAGTAAAACTTCTCCTTTTCTCCGCCAACCCAGAAGGACCAAGATACCGATGGGAATAACGAAAACACCGGCTTCATAACGCGTTTGAGCCAGTAGGAGCCCGGCGTAGCAAAAAGCCGTCAGCGAAGGCCCGTCCAGCTTTTGCAAATAACGACAAGCCAGGAGCATGACGATCAGGATCATGACCAGGTTGAGGATTTCGAAATGCCCGCCGGTGGCGTTTTGCGCGAGCAAGGGCAGGCTGGTCAGCAACAGGACGCTGAGTATGCCGCCACGCTGATCGGTGAGTTTACGGCCAAAGCTGTAGGCCAGGCTCAGCATGACCGGAGTAAGGATGATGTTCAGGATAAAGGCGTTGGCTGGCCGATAACCGGTCAAGTCATGCAATAGCGAGATCAGGAACGGGTGGAAGTAGGGCCTTTTGTCCAAATAGGCCTCGATTATGCGAAAACTGCCCTCGTAATCATTGGCCATACCGGGGACCAAAACGGCTTTCTCGAAATGCATGGACATGGAGGTTCCCAGCAAAATCACCTCATCCATCAGTATTTTAAAGCCAAATGGTTCCTGCAAAAAAAGGAAACCGGTGCAGCCCCCGATGGTCAAAACCGGGAGGGGAGACTTCAGCATTTGACCGGGGAGGCTTCTCCACTGGCCGCGAATTTTGAAAAGTGAATAAACGAAAATGGAAAAAGTCGCAAAAAGGAGCGGATAACCGGCGTAGGTAACAAATCGAGCCGCCCAGGATGGGTCCAGGGCAAAAAAGCTGAATCCGAGTGACAGGATGACGGAAAGGGCAAGTAGGACCAATCTCATAGTAGAATCCTGAAAATCACAAACGCGGTCCGGGAATTTCTTCCCGCTGGCAAACGACTCTTAGAGGGCGTCTAAAAAGTGGAAATGTGCGATGGTGCGCGGCGGAATCGAAGCAGCGCAAGGCGGTTTCGCCCGTAGCGGGCTTGTAGCCCGTGAGCGCGAAACCAACGCCACGACCTTCGATGCCCGACCGCATCCCTTTGGGACAGAGTGCTTTGAGGCATCAGCGGCGTTGCCTCAACCGAGTCAGGGCTTCCAGCCCAAACATCGGTTGATGCGCCTTGCTGAATGTCGCAAATCATCTCTGCCATCGTCATTTCGACTATTTAGACGCCCTCCTTAGAGGTTGCCTAAAAAAAAGCCGCCTTCCTTTAATACAAAGGGAAGGCGGCTTTGGTTAAGCGTTAAAACTTAAATTTAGAAGTCGTAGTTGATGATACGGCCATTCACGGTCGCCTGCAGGCGAGTCGTGTCGGTGCCGAGGGTCAACCCGGTGTAAGTTTCATTAGCTACGGTATCGACGGTGCTGATGTGTAAACCAGAACCTACGATATTGGTGTAACCAACTGTCGCCACACCGTCGTCAAGCATGTATTGCTGGGCGGCGGAGGCGTATTGGCGGAGGTTGTTCGTAACCGCCTTATCCTGAGATGTAGCGCGAACTTTGTTGAATGCCGGAATAGCCATAGCGGCCAACAGACCGATGATGACCACGACGATCATTATTTCCACCAAAGTAAAACCTTTTTTGGCAGTTTTATTAATCATATTATATTCTCCTTTTAGTGTTACTTTTCCTATAGGTATTATTCCCAATATATTTATATTAGGAATCCCTATATAAAGATATATTTATCGTTTTGCCAAGCAAAAAATTGAGGTAAAAGATTATTTTTTGTTATTTACGGCCATATTTTACGTACATTTACGGTTTTTTAGCCTCAATTTCTTCAACCCAAACCGCTAAATCCAGAATAATGTCTGCCTTCGCGCTACATTTGGCAAGATGCTACACCCCATACACAATCCTCAACCAAGAGTGCCGATGACCTTGGCGAATATCATTTTCCCCCCCGCCGAGGGCAGGATGCTCTGCACTTCGACTCGGACGTGTTTGCCCAGCAGTTTATTGCCTTCATTGACCACCACCATGGAGCCGTCATTCAAATACCCGACCGCCTGACCGGGCTCTTTGCCCTGTTTTACCAGCTCCACCTCGAGGGTTTCGCCGATGTTCAATTCCGGGTTCAAGGCCCGGGCCAAAGAGTTGAGGTTGAGCCATTCCACATTGTTGAATTCAGCCAACTGGGCCAGATTGTAGTCGGTTGTCATGAGCCGGGCCTTCAATGAAGTGGTCAGGAAAATTAATTTGGCATCAACACTCTGCCCCCGTGTGACATCACTTTCGTGGATACGCAGGTCGAGGTGCTCCATCTTGCGCAATTTATTGAGTGTTTCCAGGCCTTTGCGACCCTTGCCCTGCCTCTGGGGATCCTGGGAATCCGCGATACGATGCAGCTCGTTGAGGATAAACCTCGGGATGACAATACCGTAACCGAGGAATTTGCTGGCACAGATGCCGGTGATCCGGCCGTCGATAAGAACACTGGTGTCCAATACCACCAAAGGCACATCAACCCCGTGCGGGACAAACCGGATGTAGGGAATGACCAGGTTGAACTCATCGCGCCCCCGCATGGCGATAACCGCCCCGAGGTACATCATGATGACAAACATGGCCAACCGGACCATATAGAGGGTTCCCTCCTCGCCCTTATCAAAGAGCGGCGATTCCGAGATAAAATAGGCGATCAGCCACCCCACGAAAAGCCCGAAGGTCATCGCTGTAAGCCCCCGCAGGGAAAAGCCTTTTAAAAAGATATCCACCAGAACAACCAGCGCCCCGATACTCAAACCGGTGAACAGAACCAGGTAGAGGGAATCTTTCCAATCCTCGTTGCTATACCAGACCAGCCAACTGCCCATAAAGCAGAGCGTTAAAAAGAAAACGCGAATGATTAAGAGTGTTTTGTTCATACCTCTAAAAGTTGGGGACGTTGCCTCCGTGCGATGAGTTCCAAAAAAGTTGGGAACGCAGCCGGGTTATAATCGCATGAGCTTTGATAGAACCTATCTAGAATAATATATATAATTGACGCGGAAAATGGCAGGACACCTGCTCCAACCTCCGAATTTCTTAACCAGCCAGCCAAAAAAGCGCCAATGGCAACAGAATAAAAACAGCCATCACAATGTAGAGTGCGGTCAGGTGCCTGCTGGCACGCTTGCGCACGTCGCTCTCAGTCTCATCGTTCATGGCTACGATAACATTACAAAGTCTTTGCCAACGGGTTAAGGCCTTTACGGGCCGGGTTAAAGTTTTGGACAAAACGAATATTAAGATTCAAAATGCCGGTATTGTAAAGCTTTTGCGGAGTCTGTGCGCCCAGGAGCAGAACGGATAAATTCAGGCCGTTCGCGTTGGTAAAATCTCGACAGGGGGGGCGCTCGCGGGTTCTACTGCAGAGACTGTGTTTGAGCAAATTACCATACTAGCGCCGGGTCTCCTGGGCGCCTCCCTGGCGGCAGCGGTAAAA
The DNA here is from genome assembly GCA_021772555.1 of Opitutales bacterium. GTDB lineage: Bacteria > Verrucomicrobiota > Verrucomicrobiia > Opitutales > UBA2987 > JAJFLU01. The sequence goes on from JAJFLT010000064.1 coordinate 5,731, forward strand.
GACCGGCAATTGTGCGACAAGCTCGTAATTTGGGCCCGACGAACCGAAACGCGAGTGGCCTGCGCGGAAAAATCGTGGTGCGACCACGTGACGGCATCCCTGCCCGAAGCGGTAGGCGAGGCAGACTTGGTGGTGGTTTGCAGCCCGGTGGAAACCATCCACCCGCTGGTTGAGAGCATCGCCTCCCACTTACAGGACGGCGCCCTCGTGACAGATGTGGGCAGCACCAAGAGCCTGATTGTCCGCAACTGCCACACCGTCATGCCCAAGGGCCGACAGTTTGTCGGTTCACACCCCATGGCCGGCTCTGAAAAAAGCGGCCTGGCCCATGCCCGCGCGGATCTCTTTGGCGGAAAAACCTGCTTCGTTACTCCGCTCGTCGATAGTAACGAGCAAGCCGTGGAAACCATTCTCAAGTTCTGGAGAGCGCTGGATATGGAAGTCGCTACGGTTTCCCCGGAAAGGCATGACGAGATTGTGGCCCATATCAGCCATCTGCCTCATGTGCTGGCTTCCGTCCTTTGTTCATTTCTATCGACCAAAGACCCCGGTTGGCGCAATTTCGCCGGTAACGGGTTACGTGACACCACGCGGGTGGCGGCGGGCAACCCGGACATCTGGAAATCGATATTTGAGCAAAACAGGGAGGAGATCGCGCGCGCCATCAGCCAGTTCGAAAACGAATTGCAATCCCTCAAATCGGCCATCACCAACGGCCAGACTTTCGACATCCTCAATCATCTCGAGCGCGGCAAAGCCTACCGGGAGTACCTCCGCCCGGCGGGCAAAATGAACGCTGGCGAACAAACGTAAAACCCGCATTAGCGGCGTGGAAAAGACTTGGCAAAAAGGCAAAGGTCCTATAGTCAATTCGCCTAAGAATTCAAAACCCGTCTTTTGGAGATGGGTTTAATTTGATTGAGTCAGAGCCTCGCTCTGACAGCCATCCCAGAAAACTATCAATCTATGAAGCGAAAAATGATCCTTCACCGCCGGTTTATCGTTGCCCTCTTGTCCCTTTGCTGCTGCGCCCTCCCCACTTCATTGCGGGCGGCCACTTTCATCGTCGACACTACGGATGACACGGTGGACGCCAACCCCGGCGATGGATCCGCCGAGGACGCCAACGATGAGACCTCCCTGCGGGCCGCCATAATGGAATCCAATGCCCTCGGGGGCAGCAATGAAATCATCGTGCCCAAGGGCTTCTATGCTTTGACACTGGTCGGCGCTTCGGAAGATGCGGGAGCCACCGGAGACCTTGATATCACCTCAGATGTCCTCATCACCGGCGCGGACGGCTTACAAACCATCATCAGCGGCATCGGCGACGACCGCATATTCCACATTTTATCCAGCGTTGATGCCGATTTCGAGGACCTCATCATCATGGGCGGCAATGTTACCGGTGAGGATGGCGGCGGCGTTCGCAATGAGGGCAATGCCAGTTTTACAAGAGCGATTATCACCGAAAATGAGGCCGAAAACGGAGGAGGTATCGCCAACCAGGGCGAGCTCAACCTTAATGACTGCATCGTTTCCGCAAATGTAGCCTTGGATATTTTTGGGGGCGGTGTCATCAATACCGGCACCGCCACTATTGATGACAGCGTCCTGGAGGCGAACGAGGCCTTCAAGGGAGGCGGCCTGGCCAAGGTCGATGGCACCGTAACTTTACAGAACACCACCATAAGTGATAATTTAGCCTTTGAGTTCGGCGGTGGCATTTATTCGGAGGAGAACAGCGAGACGGTCACCCTGATCGATTGCATAGTGACCGGCAACGAAGCCATCGAACGGGGTGGAGGCATCTACAACCTGGACGATTTGCTGGAAGTTTTTTCCACCCTTATTGCCGATAATGAGGCGGGATACGGAGGTGGCATCATGAACCAAAACGGCACAGTCGACATCATGGACAGCGATCTGTGGCGCAATCGCTCCTCCAGTTCTGGCGGCGCCATTCAAAACCACGAAGGCACATTGACGATACTCGACAGCACTCTCTCCGAGAACGTAGCCGAAATGGACGGGGGTGCTATTGATAACACCGTCGACGGTCCCACATCGAACAGTTCTGTCACCATTGAGAACAGCACTCTGGCCGACAACCAATCCATTGAAAACGGCGGTGCCATCCACAATGCATTCGGCCAACTAACCATTACCGAAAGCACCCTGCAGGGGAATTTAGCCAATGTTGACGGCGGCGGCATCATGAATACGGCGGGCATCGGGGAATCCTTGCTACTCATCGAAAGAAGCACCTTATCCGAGAACACCGCCTTGAATACCGGGGGCGGCATCTATAACGAGGCTGGTCTGGATGATTTTGGCTCGGGTGTCGAGGACCGCGGCAACGCCACCGTTTCCAACTCGACCTTTTTAGATAATACCGCCGGCTCGTTCGGTGGCGCCGTTTACAATGCCTTGACCGGCGATTTATCGGTGGAAAACAGCACCATCGTCGGCAACAGCGCCAACGATGAAGAATCCGGCTCCGGTTTCGGCGGCGGCATCGTCAATTTGAAAGACGACGGGGTCATCCTCTCGCACACTATCGTAACCGACAATTTTGACAGCATTGATGAAGAAGCCTTCCCCAGCGATCTCCTTTCAATCGTAACGGACGGTCCCGAAGTTCCCATTTCAGTGGGAAACTTCGACTTCAACAGCGACTACAACCTCATAGGGGTGAACAGTGGTTTCACCGGTTTCAGCGACGGGGACGGTAACAATAACCAGGTCGGAACGGTGGAATCTCCGCTCGACCCCGTCCTCAGCCCACCAGTAATCAATCATGCCGGCACCCAAAGTTTGTTGCCCCTGTCGGGTAGTCCGGCCATCGATGCAGGCGATCCCGCCCATCCCACCGGCGGGACGGACCAAGGTGGTTTCAACCGGATTATCAGTTCCGCCATCGACATCGGGGCGATCGAGTTGGAGGCCGTCATCGGCGATTATGTGTGGTTCGATACCAACGGCGATGGTTTCCAGGATCCGGGCGAAGAGGGCGTAGCGGGCATTCCCATACGCATCGATCTGGGTGAGAACCTTTTTAGCTCCACCTTCTCGGGCGAAAATGGATTTTATGCTTTTAATGCCGCCAGCGGTGTTTTCACGCTGGAGTTTTTCCTGCGCGACGGCTTGGCCTTTACGGCCAGCCCGCCGACCAATGACGATATTAATTCCGATACGATCCCCAACATCGAGAGCGCCCTCATTGGCGAAATTACGGGTGTTGTGGCCTCCAGGGGTGGATTTAATCAGGATGAGGACAGCGGCATCGTGCGGAGTAACTCAGCCGCTCCCACCGATCCCATTGAGGTCACTACTTTCGACGATAACGGAGATTTCGATGATGGATTGATCAGTTTGCGCGAAGCGGTCGAACTGGCCAATTTGATACCCGGCCCCAATACCATCCAACTCCCTGATGACGACACTCCACACGTGCTCCAGCTCGGCCCTCTCGAAGTGTCCACCAATGGAGGCGCTTTGACCATTGAGGCCGTCGGTTCCTCGGCTACCATCGACGCGGACGGTGGAGAACACATCCTCGTCAACCGGGGCAGCGATACTATCCTCAACGATCTCCTGTTAACCGGAGTGGACGGCAACTCGACAGAAGAGGGCGGCGCCCTTTTCAATACGGATGGCGGCCAACTCAGCCTCTACCGATGCGACCTGCAGCACAATGCGACCAGAGGGGGCGGTGGTGCCATCTTCAATGAGAACGGCATGGTTAATGTTTATGACTCTACCTTTACCAACAATTCGACTGAAGATGAGGGTGGAGCGATCGCGAACTTCGACATTCTGAACGTCTTCGATAGCGATTTCAGTAATAACTTAGCCGAATTTGCTGGCGGAGCAATTTTCAATGAAGAGGGAACCGCCACCATCGATAACTGTGATTTCAGTCGCAACTCGGTAGAAGAAGGGGGCGGCGGCGCCATCAGCAGCTATGAAGGGGAACTGGTCATCAACGAAAGCGATTTTATTGACAATTTCGCAACCGATTCAGGCGGAGCCATTGTTTTGACGCGCGCCAGCCTCAATATGACGAATTCCACCCTGAGCAACAATGCCAGCCTCGATTACAATGGCGGGGCGCTCTCCTCCAATGAGAGCGATGCCTTTATCGACGGCAGCTTTTTCCTCGAAAACAGCGCCAACATGGCGGGCGGGGCCATCGATTCTCTTAATGGCAGCCTGGAAATTTCCTATACCGAAATCAGCTTCAACGTCAGCCGCGGTGAATTCGACTATGGTGAAGGCAGCGTAAGCGGCGGTGGCGGCGGTATCTTCAGCGACGGGACAACTGTGATTCTGGACACCTGCGTGCTCGGAGCGAACCATTCTCGGACCGAAGGCGGCGGCATTTCCGGCCAGAACGGCAGTCTCACCATCGGCAACAGTCAATTTTACAATAACGCCAACGCCGATGACAATGGCGGCGCCATTGCCAACTTCAATCAATCCCTGCATATCAACGATTCCAATTTCGATGATAACTTCAGCGATTTTAACGGCGGCGCCATCTATCACTTGTCAGGCGCATTTCAGATTGATAACAGCGTTTTTACGACCAACGTGGCCCGCAATCATGGCGGCGCCGTTTACAGCGAGTCCGCCGATGTCACGGTGCAGGGCTCCGGCTTTACTCAGAACATCGCCTCCGGCGAATCGGGAGGCAGCGACGGTGGCGCTATCTATCATTCCGGGGGCGATCTGTCTGTTTTCGACAGCGATTTCCTGAGCAATGGCTCCGCCCAAGATGGTGGCGCCATCAACAATACGATGGGCGCGCTGACTCTGGAAAACAGCACTTTCACCGATAACTACTGCCAGGTTTTCGGCGGAGCGGTTTATCAGGATCTCGATGATTTTCACGCTTTCCAAACCACCTTCAGCGACAACATATCCGCAGATGATGGCGGCGCCGTTTACACCAAAGATGCAAGCGGAACCATAACCGAGTGCTCCTTCACAAACAATTCAGCCCTGGAAAGCAACGGCGGGGCGCTCCATATCGATCAAGGGTCCTTTACTCTGGAAAGCTCTACTTTCGAGGATAATTCCGCCGAAGACTACGGTGGAGCCATCTACTTCATCGTCGATACCGGAATCGGATTCGAAGAATTACTGCTGGAAGATTGCACTTTGACCGGCAACGAAACGATCGATGGGGAGGGCGGCGCTATCTACAACTCTTCCGGAATTCTCAACATTTGGACCAGCGATCTGTTGCACAATTTTTCCTTTTTCGACGGCGGGGCCATCTACAATACGGGAGGCCCACTGACCATCATGCATTCCAACCTCCGTTTCAACCGCACAGCCGACGATGGGGGCGCCATCGCCACCGGCGGTCCTTCCAACGATTTGCTGATCGTGGGCAGCGAGTTGACCGATAATTCAGCCGGCGAAGATGGTGGGGCCATCTTTAACGACGGAGCCATGATCATCCTGGATTCGATTCTGGACAATAATACAGCCGATGAGGACGGCGGCGCTGTCCTCAATGACGGAAGCGATATTGTGGAATTCGATAATTGCATATTTCGCTACAACCGCGCCTTTGTTGCCGGTGGCGTCGTATCCGACGACGGAACTGGCGACGTTTCTTATACCGATTGCCTTTTCGCCGATAACACGGCCGAAATCGGCGGCGCACTCGACAATTTCGGCGATAACCTCGTCCTCATCGAAAACAGCACCCTGGCAGGGAATACCGCCACGAACGATGGCGGCGGCCTCCACATCGTTAAAGGTTTGGTGGAATTCGTCAATAGCACCCTGAGTGACAACACCGCCACGAACGGTTCCGGCGGCGCCATTTTTCGCTCGGAATCTTCCCAGGACAACAACACCGGCCTGGTAGCTCTGGACCACTCCACCGTTTATTTAAATCAGGCCGGAGACCTGGGCGGGGGCATCTCAATCGAAGGCACCGCCCAAGCCGAACCGACCACAATATTTCTCAGCCACAGCATCATCGCCGGAAATTTCAGCTTTTCAAGCAATGAGGATGATCTGAGCTTGCGAGGGACCATCGCCGAGGCGATGTACAACCTCATCGGGAATCCCTCGGGCCATATATTTTTCGGTGCGGACGCGGCGACAAACCTGACGGGTACGGCGGAATCACCGCTCGATCCGCTTTTAGGTTCGCTTGAGGATAATGGAGGATTTACCCCGACCCATGTTCCCATTTTCGGCAGTCCCGCCGTCGATGCCGGAGATGCCGCCATCGCCTCCTTACCATTCAACGACCAACGCGGTTTCAACCGACTGACGGGTGTGATCGACATCGGAGCGGTGGAAGCGCCCACAACGGCCGATACCGGCGGTCCCTACTCGGTCGATGAAGACCTGTCTCTCACCCTCAACGGCTCAGGCGTCCCCCGCGAAAGCGGCGGCGTCCTCAGCTTCGCCTGGGACCTCGACAACGATGGGCAATACGACGATGCCACGGGAACTTCCCCAGTTTTCACCTGGGACGAACTGACCGTTGGGATTTTTAATTTCGAAGATGACGACTATACCATCGGCTTGCAGGTAACCGACGTCGGAACGGTCACCATAATTGCGACCGCCACCACCACCCTGAGCATCAACTTCTTCGACCTGGAAGTCTGGCGGCGGCGGTTCTTCACCACTGCAGAACTCGACGACTCGAAACTGGAAGACGATGTCTGGGGCGACCTGGCAAACCCCGACAACGACAGCCTGTCCAACCTGCTGGAGTTCTTCATGGCCCGGGACCCGTTGGTCAAAGATGACGATGGGTTACCCGAAATCAACGCCTCCGATACCGAACTGACCTTTCTCTATCGAAGGGCTCTGGACACAGATTTTTACATAGGCATCGTGGAATGGTCCACCGACCTGGTGACCTGGTCGAATGCAGGCGTTGTGGTTGAGGAAGTCGTTGAAGGCTCCACAGTGGATGCATATGATACGTTTTTGGCCACCATCACATTGACCGGGCAAACCGAGATGTTCGTCCGCCTGAGATTGGTTGTGGATTAGGGGCGTATTTCGAATGGAAATCGTTTCGGTCAGATTTTTCGTCAGCTTCAGCCTCTTAAGTTTGACCGTTGCGGTGCCCCTCACGCTAGCGGACAACGTTGCTGCGGCGGAATTTCCGGCGCCTGCAACGGTTTTCGTTGAAGGTGTGTTCGAGCGCTCGGAAGGTATCGCCTTTAACGGAGAAGGCCGGTTGTTTGTCTCCGGCAATCGCGCTCTCCACGAAATTTCTCCCGACGGATCGGTTCGCAAGGTGGTCGACCTCTACTCGAACCTCGGTCTGGCTCCCATCGGGAAACGCGACATCCTCTATGCGGACTTCGGCCCGACCAATATTTTCCGGGATGGTGAAAAAGAAAACAAAGACGGCATCGTCTGGCGAATCACGCCGGAAGGAGAAAAGCGTGTGCTGGCAGAGGGTATCGCCGATCCCAATTTCATTCTATTGAGAAAAGATGGCTCCCTCCTCGTTTCGGATGACGGAGTCGACGACATCTACCACGTCTCGTCGGATGGCCGGGTGCGTCTTTTCACCAATCGGGTCAAGCATCCCAACGGGATGGTATTTTCACTCGATGGCCGTTCCCTGTTTGTCGCGCAGATTTTCAAGCAGATCCACCCCATCGTGCCGGATAACCGCATTTGGCGGTTTGATCTCGATGAGTCGGGCCAACCGATCGGCGAACCAGTGGTGGTGGCGGCTCCAGGTGAGGGCGGCCACGACGGCCTTGCGATGGACGAACGGGGACGGATTTATGTGGCGGAAAACGGATCCGGTAGAGTTTGGCGTATCGATCCTGCGACGGGCGATACGGAGCTCATCGCAGAAAACGTAGCAGGCGCTGCAAGTATCGCTTTCGGCCAGGGAGTTTTCGACCGGCACTCCATTTACCTCACATCGACCAGGTTTGGTACCGTCTGGAAAGTGGATGTGGGGGTGGCCGGAGCACCCGTGCAGAGGTAAAGACCGGCTTGTCATGCGAGTTGCGAATTTCATTTCCACCGAATACAGCAAAACCATCTGGTTCAATTGAAGTGTTTACCGCCCTTGGGTAAATGCGGTAATCTTGTTCCTTGTGATTGATCCCTATCCCATAAAGCCTTTCGTTAAGCCCCTGCAGGGTGCGGTCGAGCTGCCCGGTTCCAAAAGCATCACTAACCGAGCGCTCGTTTTGGCCGCCCTGGGTTCCAAGCGGATTGTGCTGGGCAACGCCCTCTTCAGCCGGGACACCCGCATTATGCTAGCGGCGCTTAAATCGCTGGGGTTCGCGCTGGAGGCGTTTGAGGAAACCGGGACGATTACAGTGCAGGGGCAAGATGGTGATATTCCAATTGCCGAAGCCTCCATCGATGTCGGCAACGCCGGTACCGCTGCCCGCTTCCTGACAGCCTTCCTCTGTTTGAAAAAAGGCGGCCGCTATCATCTCGATGGCGATCCGGCCATGCGCCAACGGCCCATGAGCGGACTGCTCGATGCCCTCAACTGCCAGGGTGCACAATTCACCTTTCACGGACAACCAGGTTGCTTCCCCTTCACCCTTCGTAGCAACGGTTTATGCGGCGGCCCAATCGAAGTCGATGCCACCGCCAGCAGCCAAATATTGTCAGCCTTGCTTTTGACAGCGCCCCATGCGCAAAAGGATGTCCGCCTGAGCTTAAAAGGGGAAACGGTTTCCCGGCCTTTCGTCGAGATGACGATTCGGATGATGCGGCAATTCGGATACCGAATTTCATCGCATGAGGATAGTTTTGTCATCGCCGCGAACGAGTCCCCGATTTTTACGGACTCAAATTACGTCATCGAACCGGATGCCACCGCGGCCAGCTACTTTCTGGCTCTTCCACTGGTAACGGGTGGACGAATGACAATAAAGAATTTGGGTAAAGACGAATTCTTGCAGGGAGACATCGCTTTTAAAAATGTCATTTCCCAAACGGGTTTATCGGTCTTTACGGAATCGGGTCATCTGGTTGCGGAGAGCCACCAGCCATCGCCCAAACGAGGGTTAATGGCCGATTTCAACGCCATCTCGGATACTTTTCTGACACTGGCCGCCATGGCCCCGTTACTGGAAGGGAAAACACGCATCACCGGCATCGGCCACACCCGACTGCAGGAAACGGACCGGATTTCTGCTATGGCCAATGAATTGAAAAAACTTGGTCAGGAGGTATTGGAGGAAAAAAACAGCCTGGAAATCCAACCCAATCGGACTGCTTTGTTGGAAAAGGCCCGACAAGGCGTCAGCATCGAAACCTATGAGGATCATCGAATTGCCATGAGCTTCGGGATTCTCGGATGCGCCGATTTGCTGCGAAATGGGGAAAACTGGTTAAAAATCGGTAATCCTTCTTGCGTAGAGAAGACTTTTCCTCATTTTTTCAATCTTCTGGAGGGACTTCGCGCAATCTAGCGCATTTTTGGAGAATGA
>JAJFLT010000065.1 GCA_021772555.1 Opitutales bacterium
GCCCTCAAATTTAGCTATCGCGTCCAGGAAGCCAGCCTCGCGGGCCTCGGTGCTGGCCGATCCCACCATTAAACGCAAGAGGATGACATTGCCATTGCCTTCCAACAACTCGCCCAGATGTTCGCCAGCTAGCTCACCCCCGTGGAAATTGTCGGTTGCCGCAAAACTGACATAGTCGGTATTATCGAGACCGGAATCGATGATAACAACCGGTATGCCGGCCGCACCGGCCTTCTGCACCGGTGGTATGAGCGCTTTGCGGTCGAGCGGTGCCAGAACGATGCCACTGACCCTTTGGCCGATAAAATTTTCCACCACACTGATCTGTCCTGCCCGGTCATCCTCCTGCAGCGGGCCTTTCCAGATAACTTGCACCTTGGTGCCCAGGGCATTGAACTCCCGCTCGGCCTTGACCGCCCCCGCATGAATCGATTTCCAGAAAACATGCGTCGTGCCCTTGGGAATGACCGCGATTTTATGAACCTTTTCGGAATCGCGTGAACACTGGCATCCGGACAAAAAAGCCAGGGCCAGGAAAACGACAAAAACACTTTTCAACATCCAGGAAAAATTTGGCATAGAAATTTTATTGAAATATGCTATGGTTACACTTTATGGGTCAAGAATTAAGACTTGGGGGATATAATCGGACAAGGGTGAATATCAGGAATCGAAGGGCAAAGTGAAGAAGAATGGGGAGAGCATGAATGTGTTTAATGTTCTGGGTGTAGCTGTGAGCAAACTCAATTTAGAATCGGCTGGAGAATACATCCTCAAGGCACTCGCCACAGGGGAAAAAGGCTACATTTGTGTGACTGGCGTCCACGGCGTCAGCGAAGCCCAAAAGGATCCTGAATTCCGCGCTATTTTAAATCGCGCTTACTTGAACACTCCCGATGGTATGCCCCTGGTCTGGTTGGGGAAATACCATTTCGGACAAGAGGTCAACCGTGTTTACGGACCCGATTTAATGCTCGCTATATGCGCGGCGACAGAGGACAGCCCATACAGCCATTTTTTCTTCGGAGGGGGGAATGGAGTAGCGGATACCTTAAGTTTAAAATTGAAGAAACGGTTTCCAGGTATGAAAATAGCAGGAAAATACACACCCCCTTTTCGACCTCTCTCGGCAACCGAAGAAAACGAACTGGTGAATCTGGTAGGAGATAAAAAACCAGCAATTATCTGGGTGGGCTTAAGTACTCCGAAACAGGAAAAATTCATGGCCGGCTATTTGCAAAAGTTGGAAACCACACTGATGATTGGAGTCGGTGCGGCTTTTGATTTTCATGCAGGCACAGTTCGGCAGGCCCCTAAATGGATTCAGCACTCGGGCCTGGAATGGTTATTCCGTCTGTGCCTGGAACCCAAACGACTTTGGAGACGATACTTGAAAAACAACCCATTGTTCCTCTTTCGGCTCGCTCTTCAATCAACCGGTTTGCGAAAATTTCCGATCGAGTATTGATGCGATGTTAATTACTTTATTCCAGAGCATTTAACCATGGAAAAGAAAATAGCAGTAACCGGAGCCGGTGGTTTTATCGGCGGTCATGTGGTGAATTTTCTGCGGTCACGTGGACATAGGAATTTGAGAGCCGTCGACATTAAACCGCCGGAACATTGGTTTCAGCGGTTTGAAGATGTTGAAAACCTGGTTCTCAATTTGCAAAAAGAGAATGCCTGCATCGAAGCGGTGGAAGACGCTGAGATCGTTTATAACTTTGCCGCCGACATGGGTGGTATGGGTTTTATCGAAAACAACAAGGCCCTCTGTATGTTGACTGTGCTGATTAATACGCACCTGCTGGAAGCTTGCCGCAAGGCTGGCGTGAGTAAGTATTTTTATGCCTCATCGGCTTGTGTCTATGCTGCCGATAAACAGAAAAGTGAAGATGTAGTGCCATTGGCCGAACCGGATGCCTACCCCGCCATGCCGGAGGATGGCTATGGTTGGGAAAAGCTTTTCAGCGAGCGTATGTGCCGACATTATCATGAAGACTTCGGCCTGGAAATTGCGGTAGCCCGATTTCATAACGTTTACGGCCCGATGGGAACTTTTGATGGTGGCCGGGAAAAAGCTCCCGCCGCCATATGTCGCAAAATAATCAAAAATATTCAAAGCGACACCCTCGAAATCGAGATTTGGGGCGATGGCAAACAGACCCGCAGTTTTACCTTTATTGAGGACTGTCTCAAGGGCATTGATCTGCTCATGAGGAGCAACATTCAGCAACCCATCAATATCGGAAGCAGCGAACTAGTTTCCATCAACGGTCTGGTTGACATCATCGAGTCGATTGCGGGAGTTAAGCTGAATCGCACCTACAATTTGAATGCCCCGAAGGGTGTCAACGGCCGCAACAGCGACAACACCCTCGTCAAATCCCTTTTCCAATGGGAACCGTCCACAAAATTGAAGGATGGACTGGAGACAACCTATCGCTGGATTTATGACCAGATGGTTAATCGACCCAAAGGTGAAAGCTCCAGATTTACCTGTCCCTAAGAGGGCGTCGAAGTTATTCTCCCGCGAAACTGAGAATAATTTTTCGCGTGTGAGGGTTGGTCCGATGCTCCCATAAAAACACTCCCTGCCAAGTGCCCAGGACCAATTGTCCGTTGCTGAAAGGGATTACTTCGGTTGTGCGGGTGAGGGCCATTTTTATGTGGCTGGGCATGTCGTCTGGGCCTTCCAGGGTATGGATGAAGTCAGGGTCGCCTTCGGGAACCAGTTTTTCCATGAACATTTCCAAATCCCGGCGAGCTGATGGGTCCGCGTTTTCCATGATGACCAGGCTGCAGCTGGTGTGCTGGCAAAAAACCGCTACGGTTCCCTCCCGCAGACCGGTGCGGGATAACTCGCGCCCGATCTCTGCGGTGATTTCGTAGGTGCCCTTGCCTTTTGTGCGAAAGG
>JAJFLT010000066.1 GCA_021772555.1 Opitutales bacterium
AAAAAGATCCATGGGACCAAAATAAGCCTGCGCGACCTTGAATATATCTCCTGATTCACTTTTCCAAAAGGTGGAGACGCCGGGCCACCAGCCATCTTCCTTTGCAAAGCCCATATCTTGAACGAAGTTGGAATCTTTTCCTGAAAGCATTTTGAATTTCCATCCTCTGGATTGGGCAAATGCCCTTTGAATTTGTGGTTCGTCCGGTGAGACGATGACAAACCCGGCGCGGTTTTCCAAGTGTTGATAAACGCCGTTAAAAGCATCCGCCCAAAGTGTGCAATAGGGACAGCTCCGGCCCATGTTGTGAATGACGATCAGGTCTTGTTTGTCACCGAAAAGAGTGGATATCTTAACCAAGTCGCCGGTTTCGTTTTTCAGCTCATAATCCTGGACTTTTACTTTTTCTGCCTTGCGCTTCAGTTCCGCCAATCGCCGCGCTTTTTCCAATAATTCGTTTTCCAGTTTTAGGATGGTTTCTTCCGTTGTCATGGTCGATTGGATTACTCCGTGGATTTGCGAACTTCGAGGATGCGACTACATACCTGCATACTGATGATGGCACCCACCGAGGGGCCGATCCAATAGGCCAACATGGGTGAGAACTCACCGGCAAAGATGGCCGTTCCAAAATGCCGCGCGGGGTTTAAAGCGGCGCCCGTGAGTGGGCCAATCGCTAAAATCACGCAACCAAGGGTGAGGCCTATGCCGAATCCGGCCATCCCTTTGGGTGCCTTGCTGCCGACAGCGGTTCCGAACACGGCCAGGGCCAGTAGAAAGGTGCCGATGGCTTCGATGGCGATTCCTTTTCCCGTACCAATCTCGCCGGCCAAAACAGGTGTGCCTACTTTAGCCGCTTCCACAGCCGCGGCCGGAAAAAGCAAGACGAGCAGGAGGCCGCCAATGGCGCCCCCGATTAATTGCGAAAGGATATTGGCGATTCCCTGTGTGGATTTCTCTTTGCCGATACTCATCAAACCGAGAGTGATGGCGGGATTGATCTGACCTCCTGAAATATTCATGGTGGATGTAACCGCCACCGAAAGGGCTAATCCGTGAGCCAAGGCGATCCCCACCAGTCCCACGCCGCCACCGGTATGGGAGTCCATTATAATGGCCCCGGCGCCAACGAAGCAAAGGGTGAAGGTTCCAACGAGTTCGGCCAGACAGGATTTTATGCTAACGTTCATATTTTTGAAGTTTTGTGGTTAGGGCAGGGTTTAGGGTTGGAGCGCGCCAATCTTCTGAGGTGCGTATTGTTACGCGAATCTCCGGGGCAGGGGCTACATTTTGTGAAATTGACAAAGAACTTACGGCTTGTAAAGGGCTTTAAATCTCACCGTAATAGGCGGGAATAGTTTATGGATGGATGGCGTGGGAACAATACTGGCTCTCCAAGCTCTTAATTTAAGAAGACGTATAAAAGCGAATAAACCGCCAAACTCCATTGGATAAATGAAAAAAGTATTCTTATTACCGGTTGTTGCCACTCTTGTTTTGTCTTGCCATAAAATTCAGATGGCTTCCGTAAGTTCGGGCAGCGTAGCCCCGGACTTCAGCCTTATCGATACGAAAGGCGATGAACGCTCCCTTTCCGATTTCAAAGGCCAATATGTGATCCTGGAATGGACGAACCACCAATGCCCTTTTGTCCAGAAGCATTATGGGAGCGGTAACATGCAAAATCTGCAAAAATTTTCTTTGCTGAATGGCGCCGCCTGGTTGACCATCCTATCGTCGGCACCGGGTTTGCAAGGCCATGTTTCCTCCGAGAAAGCCGAGGCTTTGATGAAAGAGAGCGGTAGCAAGGTGACAGCCTATCTTTTCGACACCGATGGCCGCGTGGGCAAGCTTTATGGAGCCAGGGCCACTCCGCATATGTTCGTCATCGATCCCGCCGGGAAAGTTTTATACCAGGGGGCTATTGACAGCATACGCTCTGCTGATCCCGATGATATACCGTCCGCCCAAAATTACGTGCGTGTTGCTCTTGCCGATGCTTTAGCGGGCAAACCGATTGAAGAGACCGATACACAAGCATACGGTTGCAGCATTAAATATGCAGAGTAATGGATAGAGGATACGAATCAAGCCAGTCGATTTAGATCATTCTATCCTGATTTTTTGACAGATTCTTCATCGACAAGTGGTTGGCCGGATCGACAAGCGCATCAAAGACCAGACGAATTTGCCCGATTCGAGCGCGAATTTTAACGATATTTAGTTTAGATTTATTTTTTACCAGTATCCTCATGTAGAGGGGTGGGTAGCGCTTACTTTTCTTTAAATTCAATTGTTTCAATTCATTGCAGTGCAGGCGGTGCATTTCAACGAGAGATGCCGTGATATTATTGGCGAATGCCGGATTGGTTAACCCTGCTTCCACCATCATCCTGCGACATAGTAAGAAGTAGTAAAAATATGAGGATACGTTCAACATTTCGTTATTTGTAATCAGAGATCGATAGAGTTTTTCATTATCCAAAAGTTTAAGCCTCAATTCCTTGTCGTTCAAGATCGCACATATTTCTTCCAGGCTGCAAAATTCCTTATCCATTACCTTATGGATATATGCGATGTCCTTATCGATTAGCAGGTTTACTCTTTTTTCCTGGAAGGCGGCTGATTTATCTGAATTTATCATGGTATCCTCCCGTGTAAACGGGGAAGAATGTTTATATTGTAGTCCTTTTTTTATCGGTTCATGGGTCCAGGATTTAAAGGAAACTTCCTCTCGAACCAGATTTTCCTCAACGACGCAGGGAAGTTGAAACCAATGATCAGGTCAGCAAAATCGATTTGCGAATGAAGATGAAAACCAACTTGCAATCATTGCGAATAATCTTCGCGTTCAGGTAAATCGTTGCAGGTTGATTTCTTCTTCGAGTGTGGCTTCGCCTTTAAGGAAATTCGCCATTTGCCGGGCAAAGAATGGGGCCATGAGGGCGCCCTTGGACCCCAGTCCGTTAAAGATGCCCAGTTGAGCATGTTCCGGGTGCAAACCCAGAACCGGCTTGTAGTCCTTGACAATGGGGCGAACGCCCGCCCGGTGCCCGGTTACCTCAAAAGCCAACTTTAAAAATTTCTCCAACCCGGACATAATCTCATCCTTACCGGCCGTTGTGGGAACCGTGTCAATCGGGTCCCAACAATAGGTCGAGCCTGCCCGGAATGTGTTTTCGCCCAAAGGCAGAAGCCATTTTCCGCAATTGAGGATTTGTCGAAGCGGTTTAGATGCGGATGGAGCGATTTTTAAATCCAGAATTTCCCCTTTGGCCGGTTTGAAGGGAAGCCACCGGAACCAGGGATTGTTTTTCGCGCGAAATCCTTGGCAGAATATCACCTTGCCCACATTGTTATTTTTCCACCGCACATCCGATTGTCCGAGTTCCATTTCCCGGTAGGAGAATTTTTCACGCAAAAGGCAGCCTTTGTTTTCAAGGCGCCTTCCGATATCATCGATCAGGTTGCCCATTTCGAGGCGCCCACTGTCACCGGGTGAGAAGCTTCCCCACGGGTCGAGCAATACTTCGGGTTTCCATCCGGGCGGTTTCATGGCTCCGAGATAGCGATTAGTTCCCGAACCACTGCGTTTTTGCATCCATATATGCCGTTCTTCATCACTCTTGAAAACCCGCACCAATTCTTTTTCCCGATAATAGGTTCGGCCCAATTCCTGGCCCAAAAGACGATAGGTTTTTCTACAATCGGCCAATAATGGTTCGAGTCGCCAGCATGGGGTTATGCGGGGCCCCGTGACGGGGTTGATAATGCCGGCGCCCACTTTTGTCGCCGATCCTGCGTGGCTTTCATCAACGACGAGGATGGCGCAGCCCGATTCCATTAGATTCCAGGCCAGCAAGCTGCCCGCCAATCCTTGGCCGACAATGAGAAAATCGATGGTCATTAAGGTTTGAATGGTGTTTGAGCCATTGTGGACATTCAAGACGTGAATTACAAAAAACTGAATTATTTCACTTAGGCGCTTGCATTTATTGAAATTTCAGAAAATATTGAAAGTAGCATAATTTAAAATAGATTCAGGAATCAGCATCGAAATGACGGCAACGGCAACTTTGCAAAAAAGCGTTCTGGAGCAGGCCCGTGATGAATTTATCGCCCAATGGGGCGCTCTCGGCACGGCTTGGGGCATCAATAGAACCATGGCGCAGATTCACGCCCTTCTGTTGATTTCACCGGAACCCGTAAGTACCGATGAAGTGATGGAGCATCTCGAAATCAGTCGGGGAAATGCCAACACCAACCTGAGGGAGATGGTTGGCTGGGGGT
>JAJFLT010000067.1 GCA_021772555.1 Opitutales bacterium
CCTCCCTGTTTACACCCAATGTGCGCTTTGTGGAAATTGTCGAAGACGGTTTTTCGGGAGGAAATGTGGTCCCGGATGATTTCGCGCCGACTCCCGAAGGTCTTAAAAAAGTACGCGAAAATGTTATAAAATCCGGACGCGTGGGGCGGCTTGTGTCCAACGACTTCAAAGGCGCCATCGTTTCCGCCCAGTTGCAGGAGGTAAATCCCGCCACGGGGGAGAAACTGGATTACATCAGGGTGGCCAGTCACCTGGAAGAGAATATCCGCCAACGGTTCGAAAAAGAAGGCAAAGACATCGGGCTGGCCATCCATATCATCGGATTCACCAAAATCATCGGAGACATCGCCGAAGGGGCCCGCAGCGTAATCCTGTTTTTTATCATCTCTTTTCTCATAACGGGATTTTTTGTTTATTACTTTTCCCTCTCTTTCCGTTTGACCTCCTTGTCATTGGCTTGCGCCCTCGTCGCCGTCATCTGGCAGATCGGCCTCTTGAACGTTCTCGGCTACGGCATCGACCCCATGTCCATACTGGTTCCGTTCCTCGTCTTCGCCATCGGGGTCAGTCACGGGGTGCAGATGATTCGCTGTTTCCGGGAGGAGATTTTCATGGGTCAGGACAGCAGGGAGGCGGCCCGCTCCAGTTTCCGGCAATTGCTCATACCGGGAGGCACCGCTTTACTGACCGACACAATCGGATTCGTCACCATCCTTTTGATCAAGATTGAAGTCATCCAGGAGCTGGCCAAATCGGCCAGTCTGGGCGTGGCCACTGTATTTTTCACCACCCTGGTACTATTGCCCGTCCTCCTCTCTTATGTCCGCTTGAAGCCGGAATATTTGCAAAGGGTGCGGGAACGCAAAGAACAAACGGAACGCCTGTCACGAAAACTGGCGCGCATATCGGAACCCAGAATATCGCTGGTCATCATCGTCATAGCGATCGGGCTCTTCATCTCCGGTTACCGCCGGGCCAGCGAAATAAAAATCGGCGACCTTAACGAAGGCGTCCCGGAACTGCGCGAATCCTCCCGTTACAACAAAGATAGCGCTGCCATTACCGACAATTTTACCATTGGAGTGGATTTGCTCTCCGTCATCGTCGAAACGGTACCCGATGGATGTATCGATTATGAGGTCATGGCCAACATGGATCGTTTCGAGTGGCACATGCGCAATGTGGATGGGGTGCAGTCGGTGATCGGACTGGCGGGAGTGGCCAAGGTCATCAACGCCGGATGGAACGAAGGCAGCCCCAAATGGCAAATACTACCCCGGCACCCCGCCGTTTTAGCCCAGTCCATCAGCCCCGTCGACACTTCTAGCGGCCTCCTCAACGCCAATTGTGACGTTATGCCGATACTCATTTTCCTCGAAGATCATAAAGCGGAAACCATCGAAACAGCGATCGCCGCCGTCAAATCCTATGCGGACGAGAACAATAGCGAAAACCCGAAAGTAATCTTCAACCTGGCCAGCGGCAATGTCGGCGTCATGGGGGCCACCAACGAAGTCGTCAGCGCCGCCCAGTTTCCCATTCTGCTCTACGTATTTGCCGCCGTCATCATCCTCTGCCTGTTGGCCTTCCGCTCCTGGAAAGCGGCCTTTTGCATCGTTATTCCCCTCGCTCTGGTATCCGTTCTTGCTTACGCACTCATGCAATACCTCGATATCGGCTTGAAAGTTTCCACTCTGCCGGTGGTCGCCCTCGGGGTGGGGGTGGGGGTCGATTACGGCATCTACCTGTTCTCCCGCCTACAGATCCACCTCGGCCAAGGTACCCGTTTCGAGGAAGCCCTCACCCGCGCCTTTGAACTAACCGGAAGCGCTGTCGTCTTCACCGGGCTGACCCTGGCCGTCGGCGTCAGCACATGGATCTTTTCCGCCCTCAAATTCCAGGCCGACATGGGCATCCTGCTCACCTTCATGTTTTTCCTCAACATGCTCGGAGCCATGCTCCTGCTCCCAGCCATCGCCCGCTGGCTCTACCGCCACCCATCCGGGAAAGCGAATTGAGCTGGAGTTAAATCACCGACTCCAGGTCGTGGCAGGGCAAGGAAAACGCTTCGGCCACGCCCTCGTAGGTAATTTTGCCCCGCACGATATTGACGCCCTTGGCGATCCCCCGATGGTTTTTTACGCACTCCGGAAAGCCCGTATTGGCAATCTCTAATATATATCGGAAAGTGGCATTGGTCAGGGCCACGGTTGACGTTTTGGGAACCGCCCCCGGCATGTTGGCCACCCCGTAATGGACGACCCCGTCCACCTCGTAGATCGGGTTGTCATGCGTGGTCGGGTGGATGGTTTCGACACAGCCTCCCTGGTCCACCGCCACATCGATGATGACCGAGCGCTGCTGCATCAAAGAAAGCATCTCCCGCGTAATGAGATTGGGTGCCTTGGCCCCGGGGATGAGGACAGCCCCTATGACCAGGTCGGCCCGCTCGATGGCACGGCGGATGTTGGCCGGATTCGACATAATGGTTTTCACATTGGCCGGCATGACATCGTCCAAGTAACGCATACGGGGCAGACTGACATCGAGAATGGATACACTCGCCCCAAGACCGGCTGCGATTTTGGCCGCATTGGCCCCCACAACCCCACCGCCGAGGATGACCACGCTGGCAGGCTCCACGCCGGGCACTCCGCCCAACAAAACCCCGATGCCGCCGTGGGGATGCTCCAGGCAATCCGCCCCCACTTGAATGGACATGCGTCCGGCCACCTCGCTCATGGGAACGAGCAAAGGCAGCGAGCCGTCCGCCGCTTCCACCGTTTCGTAAGCGATCGCAATGCAGCCGCTGTTTTGGATCCCCTCGATCAATTCCAGGGACGCCGCAAAATGAAAATAAGTGAAAACGATCTGGTTTTCACGGATGAGGGGATATTCCTCCGGCAAGGGCTCCTTGACCTTCACGATCATATCCGCGGCGGCG
>JAJFLT010000068.1 GCA_021772555.1 Opitutales bacterium
CAGGGCCAGTATTTTTTTATAAGTTTCCTCGGAAACGCCATCCGCAACCTTGCTCCAGCGGATGAGGCGAACCTGGCGCCCATACCCACTGTCGGTGGAAGTGGTTTTTTTGTTGAAGCGCTCCTCCAATTCTTCCAGCGGCATTCCCGTATAATAAGCCAGCAGGGGAAGTTTGGGCTCATCCTCCGGCTCAATTGCCTGTGGGTCCAAACCCACTTCCAGGACGGTGCGGGTGGAGGCCAGAAGATTGCCCCGCGCATCGAGTATGTTCCCGCGCCGGGAGTGCTTGATCTCCAGCTTACGCCGATTGTTCTCAGCGATCTCTTGCAGATCTTTGCTTTCCCATACATGCAGGTAATACAAACGGCCGAAAACCGCGGAGAAGGCCGCCATGACCACCAGCGCAACCAGACAAAGCCGCCAGCCATATATATAGGCTTTGCTCATTCCGGTTCCTGGATATGGGATTCGATTGAAAAAAGAGCCAGATCATAGGAGGATAAGAGCGACTCCACGGGCTCTTCTGATACAAATGTTTTCGTTCTCTCGAGAGCTGGTAAATGAACTGTTTGGCGGCCGTTGGGCACGGTCAACGGCAATCCACGTTGGCGGGCGATTTCTTTCAAGAATTCGGGTTGATGAACAGCCGCAATTTTTGCGTCCAGCAAATGCATCCGGCGTTCCAGCCGGGCGATTTCTTTTTCAGAAGCCTTTCCCCGGTCCGCGAGGATTGAGGATTCCTGCCTCAGCCAAAGGAGGGAAAGCGCTCCCAGGGTCGAAACCAGCAAAATTGCGGTAACCAGTAAAAAGGCTCTACGAGTGAATGAACGGCTTATTTCCTGGTCCATTATTATCCCTCCAAATGTTCCAATTCCAGTTTTTGCAACGCCCTCAGGCGGGCTGAGCGGCTTCGCGGGTTGAGAGCCACCTCTTCTTCTCCTGGCCTGACGGGACGGTTCGTCAACAATGTTCCCTTGCGCTGGCGGAGTTGCTGAGGCAGAGAATCTCCCGAGTGTTCGGGTTTTCCCGCCATTCGCCGGAAGAAGCGTTTGACAATGCGGTCTTCCAGGGAGTGAAAACTGATCACTACCATGACGCCTCCGGGAGCCAACCGGGCAAACGCCAAGGGCAGAGCGTTTTGCAGGTTCTCCAGTTCCCGGTTGACCGCAATGCGAATACCCTGGAACGATTTTGTGGCCGGATGGTTTCGGGATGCGTGATAGGGCCTCCGCCCGACGGCACCGGCAATCAATTCGGCCAAACTGGCGGTTTTCCCCAAAGTACCGGTTCCGCGCGCATTGAGGATAGTCTCAACGACCCGCCACCAGCGCTTTTCTTCGCCGTGATCCCGGATGGCCCGGACGAGCTCCTCCCGCGGCGCTTTTTCCAGAAATTCGCCGGCTGAAATTCCCTCCCGGGGATTCAGGCGCATGTCTACCGGGCCTTCCAGCCGAAAGGAAAAACCACGCTCCGGTGTATCCAGTTGAAATGAGGAGAGGCCCAGGTCCAACAATATGGCATCGAAATCGCCCTCCGGCAATCGGTCCAGTTGGCCGAAGTTCAAATCGTGAAAACTAAACCTGGAACGGAATTGCGCTTCCACCACGACGGCGCGGGAAGAAGCCTCGGGATCGCAATCGATTGCGGTTACGGTGGTATTGGGCGCTGCGTTCAAAAAAGCTCGCGCATGGCCGCCCCCACCAAATGTGCAATCCAACAGTCTGGTGTGGGTGCAAGGATTAAGGAAGGCGAGAGCCTCCGCCTGGAGCACTGGTTGGTGGGCGGCCATGGCGATGGGGTTTGGAAGATCAGCGCATACGGGTGACATGAAGAAAAATTTTCCAGCAGACAGAGATGGGGTTGTTGGTTGTTTTTTGAAGGAAACGGGCCGCGTCGTAGGATTGCTCCGGTTTGCCGTCCGGGATTTGAGGACTGCCCAAATTCCACTCCGAGTAGTGGCGCACATCGCCTGAGTAAAGTATCCCGTTCGCTCTTAATTTTTCGTTCAACTTCATGGGCTTCGGTTTTTTCGGGTTTCCTTTTACGGCTGAATTAAAATCAAATTCCAAAATCCCTCATGGCTGCCATCAGATCAAATTCCTCCTTGTCCACTACTTCATAGCGTTGGGCGCTCCACAGGTTGAAAGTCTCCCCCTGGCCGACCAGGGTTACGTCTTTAGTCAGTCCAGTTCTCTTCACCAGGTCGTCGGGTATCTTGACCCTGCCCTGCCGGTCACAGCCGAATTGATGAGCCCGCCCGAAAAGATGGCGCAAAATTTTCTGCCCTCGGGGATCGCTGTCGGGAATGTCCTTGATCTTTTCCCGAAATATCTCCACCTTGGCAGGAGGGTAAACAGCCACGAATCCGTCGGGATGCGCCCAGGCCAGATAAATATCCGCATCGTCCCCCCGAAACCTCCATTTGGAAGGAATGGTGACTCGATTCTTGGCATCGAGCCGATGCCGGTAATTACCGACATAAAAGGGCTTAGTGTCGAATTGACTCATTATTTTTACCGAAAATACACCATTATTTGACATTTTTTGCCATTTCACCCCATTTCGTCAACAAAAAAGGCTTTGATAATCAATTATTTTTAAAGTTTTTCCTTATTTTATGTTATTTTGCCTTTTTCCGGCTAATTTCGGAATTTTGAAATAAAAATGCGGAGTGGGAGTATTTTATGGCAGCCTTGGAAAAAAAACGGAAAATGCGGCTCGATGAGTTGTTGGTGGAACGGGGCGTCTGCCCCACCCGCTCGCAGGCCCGCTCCTACATCATGGCAGGGAATGTCCGCGACACCCACGGCATCCTCGACAAGCCCGGCAAAACGGTCCTGGCAGACATCGCTCTTACCTTTCGCCAACAGCCCCGTTTTGTCGGTCGCGGCGGTGAAAAACTGGAGGGGTTCCTGAAAAAATTTCCACTCGGGGTAAAAGACAGGACGGTGCTTGACGTGGGTGCCTCCACTGGCGGATTCACTGATTACCTTCTGCAGTGTGGCGCCGCCTCGGCGGTCTGCGTCGATGTCGGCCGCGGCCAATTGCACCAAAAACTTATCCGCGACCCGCGGGTGACCTCTTTGGAGAAAATGAACGCCCGCTACCTCAAAGCGGAGGATCTGCCCCGCCCCCAATACGATCTCATAGTAATTGACCTCTCCTTTATTTCGCTGCGCAAAGTGCTCTTGGCCATCTGGCCCCTTTTGACTGACGGTGGCCATTTAATAGCATTGGTAAAGCCTCAGTTCGAGGCCCAAAAAAGGGAGGCAGACAAAGGGGGTGGCATTATCCGCGATCCCGCTATACGGGAGCGCGTGTTGCGGGAAATCCGGGATTTTGCCGCGCAACGGTTGCCGCATTGCCGGGAGATGGCCCACGCGGAATCGTCGGTGGCCGGGGCGGAGGGCAATATCGAGTCTTTCCTGGCTCTGAAAAAAGAAATGGGTTCCCCCGCCGATGACTGCCTTTGAAGATTGCCAATCGGTTGAAAATCGAATGAATTATTTGATTCAGGAGGGCTCTAAAGCCTTTTATTTAAAATAAAAAAAAGCGCCGTGAAACCGATCAAGTCCATCGTCTTTGTCGTCAACAAGAGCAAACCCGGCGCGGTGGAGTTGGCTGGGTCCCTCAAAACCCTGGCGCGAGCGGCGGGGGTCGTTACACGTTTGACCACCCGTTTTCCCTTGCCCCGAAACCTTCTACGCGGAACCGGAGCCTGCTGTGTCATCGGTGGGGACGGCACGCTGCTGGGGGTTGTAGAGCAGGCCGTTGCTTTCCAGATTCCCGTCATCGGTGTAAACCTGGGCAAACTCGGCTTTTTGGCCACCTACTCGGCTGAGGAAGCCCAATCCAAATTCGCGTCTCTGCTCAAAGGCAGCTACAAGCTCTTTTCCCGCACCATGCTGGAATGCCGCAATGCTTCCGACAAAATAACGCTCGCCCTTAACGACATTGTCATCAAAAGCGCGGCCCCCGGCCTGGTGGAATTGTCAGTGTTATCCGATGGCAAGGCGGTGAATGACTATTTTGGCGATGGACTCATCTTCTCCACCCCAACCGGATCGACGGCCTACAACCTCTCCGCCGGTGGGCCACTTGTCCACCCGGCGGCCAAAGTCATCGCCATGACGCCCATCTGCCCTCACACCCTGAGCAACCGCGGCGTCATCTTCGATCACAACACGCGCCTTCGGGTCCACCTGCAAAAAGGGCAACCCCGGGTGGAGGTGAGTATCGACGGAAAAGCCTGGGTTTGCCGGGCCAGCGAATTCCCCCTCAGTATCACCACCTCCAAAAAAACTTTCCCCCTCATTCAAGAAAAAGACTACACTCACTTCTCCCTCGTAAGAACCAAACTCCACTGGGGCAACGGATTGTGAGATGGTATGATCTTTTCTGATTAACCAAAACAGGGAAATGCACCGACACACTCATAATTTCCGATTCCGTAATCTTCCAATCTCCGGATTGATTATTGCGTTATGTTTTAATTTGTTAAACACGGAAGTCATTGCCAAACCAAAAGTCGAAAAAATGGCAAAACGTCATTATAAAGCGGGAATCGAATTAAAAAGCAAAGGAGACTTTGAAGGGTCATTGTCCAAGTTTGATGCTGCGGTTGAGATTTACCCTGAATATATCGAAGCAACGTTAGCGCATGGCGTTGCTTCCTACGCTTTAGGGAATTATGAAAATGCAAAAGATGATTTTACACGAACCATTGAGTTGGACCAGGAGAGCAAGTTGGCCTATTACCTTCGTGGGAAAGCCAACCATTCCTTGGGTAAGTTAAAAGAAACTTTAAATGATTATTCCCAGGTTATAGAATTGGCTCCGGACAGTG
>JAJFLT010000069.1 GCA_021772555.1 Opitutales bacterium
GCCGCATGCGCCGGGAACATATTGGAAGGATTATAAAGACAACAAATACGGGCCACCTTGCCGGCCCTTAGCTTAGAGAGAACTTTAGATTTGCGCATAACGTTTACCGTAAAATGAATCAATGCGCCGCTACTAACGACGGCAGAAAAACACCAGCCATAATTCTTTCTCAATCAGCACCATGGGACAATTCCAAGATACTGGTAAGTATATTTAACCTTTACATCCATGTTTACTACTTTTCGGCAAATTATAGATTCAAATGAACCAAGTTGCGGAAGTTTGCACGGACCGCCAACCTTGGCCTGCTTCCCAATCCCCAAGATTCCGGTTTCATCTGCGAATTTGAGATAGGTTCTAAGAACTTTATTTCTGAAAAAATTAATCATGGCTTATACTTTTGAAGAGTCCCGAAAACGATTTGCAACTGCTCAGAAGACCATAGCGGGTGGCATCAACAGCGGCATCCGGTTGATGGAGAAACCGGTTCCCCTTTATTTCACCCACGGGAAAGGTTCCCGCATCTGGGACGTCGATGGCAATGAATACATCGATTATCAAATCGGTCAGGGCGCCATCCTATACGGCCACGCGCCCGATGGAATGGTAAAGGCCCTTTGCCAACAAGCAGCCAAGGGCACCCATTGGGCCGCCCAGTGCGACCTTGAGTTGGAGGTTTCCCAACGCCTTTGCCGGATGGTGCCTTCTGTCGAAAAGGTCCGCTTCAATAATTGTGCAACCGAATCGGTCGCCGCTGCCCTGCGGTTGGCCCGATCCTACACCGGACGACCCAAGATCCTTAAATTCGAAGGACATTATCACGGTTGGCTGGACGAGGGCCTGGTCGGTTTTGCTCCATCCCCGAACGAGTGGGGCCCAGATGATGCACCGTCCAACCTTCATCCCAGCCGGGGGGTTATCAATGAGGTCCTGGACCGGTTTGTCGTCGCCCGCTGGAACGACCCCGACCACCTTCGCGCCCGTCTCGACCCTGTGGCGGATCAAATTGCCGCAATCATTTTTGAGCCCATCGTTTGCAACACTTCCTGTCTCGAACCGGTCGAGGGATTGATGGCGGTCATAACCGAACTATGTCGAAAACACGGCATCCTCATGATTGCCGATGAAACCATTACCGGTTTTCGCTTCGGCACCGGCGGGGCTCAGAGTGTGCTTGGCATCGACCCGGACTTGACTATCTTTGGCAAAGCCATTGGTGGAGGAACGCCCTTTGCCGCACTGGCTGGAAAGACCAAGGTGTTAGAGCCCATTACCCAAGGCAATACCATCCACGCGGGAACCTTGAACGCCAATCCGTTATGCCTGGCGGCCTCCAACTGGTGCCTGCAGTACCTGGAATCTCTCGGCCCTGAACACCCGGAGGAAATCCACCACCACGGCAAAGCGCTTATGGCCGGTCTATCTGATTTGGCCAACAAGTGGAACGTGCCGCTGGTTCCGCAGGGGCCGGGCCTGGCCTTCCACACCACCATCTTTAAATCCGGAGAACGCGAAACAGCGCCCATCAGGGATTACCGGGATTATGTCCGGCGTCATGATGCCCCCAGATGGGCGCATTTACGCAGGTGTTTGTTGGAAGAGGGAGTCCGTGCAATCGAACGGGGCTTGTGGTTCATCAGCCTGGCCCACACGGCGGACGATATTCAGGAAACGCTCGACCGAAGCGAAACCGCCTTCCGGCGTCATGCCGAAACCTGGTCCACTTGATTAAGAGTAGTTTCCCCATGAAGCAGCGAATCGCGGTAATCGGGCTTTTTCATGAAACCCACTCATTTCTTCCAGAAAAAACCCGCCTGGAAGACTTTGAGGTAACACTCGGTTCCGACATACTAAAGGCCCGTGGTGATGGCTCTCCCATGGACGGATTTTTGGCAACGGCTGAAAAATATGATTGGGAAGTTGTTCCCGTCGCCGATTATCGCGCTCTTCCCGGTGGTATTGTAGAAGACCGTGTCTGGCGCTCCTTCCTGCAGGATGTCGATGATCATTTGCCGGATCCTTCATTGGATGCCATTTTTCTCGTCCTTCACGGGGCCATGGTGACCGAGACCCACGAGGATGTTGAAGGTGAACTATTGCAGCGCCTCCGTAAAATCCCGGGCCTGGAGGCCCTCCCGATATTCGGTGTCCTGGACCTGCACGCCAACTACACTCCAATCGTGGCGCAACTCTCTCATGGTCTGGTTGCTTATCGGGAGAATCCCCACATCGATGCCTACGCCACGGCGGTAAAAGCGGCCGATCTCCTGCATCGTTCCCTGAGTGAGGACAAAATACCCGCTACCTACTCCGCTCACTCCAGACTTCTTCTTCCTCCTTCGGCCACATCCACCGCCCAACCTCCACTGGCAAACCTGATAAAAGCCGGTGATCAGTTGCTGCTTGAGCACCCAGAATTGTGGTGCGTGAATATCCTGGGCGGTTTTTCCTACGCCGATTGCCCTGAAGCAGGTCTATCCTTTTCCGTCATCACCACTGGATCGGAAGACCAAGCGCTGGGCATCCTTGTGAAATTGAAGAACCTGGCCTGGGATTTGAGGGAGTGTGCAAAATGCTCCTTTCGCGATCCTGAATTGGTATTGTCCCAAATAACGCCTGAAAGCGAAGGTCCCATCGTGCTGGTCGAACCTTCCGACAACATCGGCGGGGGAGCGCCCGGAGATGGCACTGGGCTCCTTCGAGCCCTCCTTGCTCATTCCGTGAAGTCTGCGTTGGTGGTTCTGCAGGATCC
>JAJFLT010000070.1 GCA_021772555.1 Opitutales bacterium
GCGTGACCGAAGCGCGTGTTGTGGTAGAACAATGGCGACAACGATATAACGGGGGACATCCCCACAGCCGATTAGGCTTTCACTCACCCAATACATTTGCCAGACTCTGGCGAACAATCAACAAAGCAGCGGCTGGCTCCAATCGGCCTACGGCCTCATTCCGCCACCCCCTGCAAAACCTACAATACCTAACCTACGGAAATACTCTCACTTAAAGTGGTAGCAAAGATGGGGTCCAATCAATAGCAATGCACCGGGATACAATTGGAAAGTTTCTGCGAGAAATTTATCCAGCTAAAGAGAGGGGGAAACGCATACATTACCCCGTCGATGTTGGACTACAATTGTTAAAACAATGGCTCAACATTTGGATAAGAAAAAAGTCCTTTCTTGAAAAAAAATTCCATCCAATCGAGTACACTGTAAAAGCTTTGGGTTCAAAAAAAGATTTGAGGGCCGCACTCGGCACTGAGTTGCTATACTGGCTGCAATACAAAGAGGGGGACGAGGCCCACAGGGCGCGGGCCATCATTACTAAAGCCTTGCCCGGCAGTGTTGCCCCTGAGCCAGATTTCTTGCTCAACTTTCTGCAATCCTGAACCTCCCACCGGGATAAATTCGGGGTCGATAAAGTGACGACTCCAAACGCTATAACCTCTCTTTAAGGGCTGCATTGGCGGAAATAGTGACGACTGCGTTATTCCGTTTTGCAAACGCACCCATAGGCCGCTTCATTCACTCAAGAAACGTGTAAAAACATATCAAGTAAAACTGAACCTAATTCATACAATAATTATTATGAAAACAAATACTACCAATACTAACACACCTGAGATAATGACCCGCCGTGAAGCGGCTAACTACCTGAGGCTTTCAGATCGAGGGTTCCGCCGCTTTCTTGAGCAAAAATTGTTTCCCGAGATTTCCGTAGGCCGTAAGCGTTTATACAGGAAAAGTGCACTAGATCGGGCTTTGGCCAAACTGGAAACATGTGAAGCAGCCTGAACGTGGACGGCTAGCCAACCAAAAAGGAAGGCCCCAGTGCAGGGGCCAAACCAAATTCAACTTTAAATCTATTACAATGAACAATTTACAACACGCCAAAGCACTTGTCAACATTAATCATCTTTGGAACAAATACTCATTCCCTGACCAGCCGAAAAAGTTAGGGAGTTCCCCATTTCGACCGGATAAACACCCGTCATTTTCCGTTTATGCTCATGGGCATAGGTGGAAGGATTTTTCAACTGGGGAATGTGGCGATCAGATCGATTTTCTGGCAAAAGCCGAAGGTTTGGATAATAAGGCCGCGTGCAAAAAATTTCTTCAATTGGCCAATGGATTTAGAGGTGGAATATGAACCAGAGTCCAATGCTGGCCGCAGCCTTAGACATGCAAGTTGAGGGTATCGCCCTGGCTTATGAACGCGAGGTGCTAAAATTCTCCAAAAATTCCAATTCTGACCAAGAAATTTGGGCAATTACTGATTCGACCGGGCAGGTGAGACAAGATCGATCCATTAAGGGTGAACCAGTAATCCTTCGCAACGGTGAAGGTGTGAAAGCTCGCACAATAGGCGATCCATCATGGCCAGTAGGCGCGGTAATCATTGAAAATTATCCCTCTATTTTATTCGTCGAAGGTGGATCGGACTTTTTGGCCGCCCACTGTCTCATTTATGCCCTAAGCCGGGAAAAGGATACTGCCGTAGTTGCCATGCTGGGGGCCAGTAATCGGATTCGCCCGGAAGCTGTAAACCTCTTTCAAGGCAAGCGCGTAAGAATATTCCCTGATATGGACAAAGCTGGAATTCTCGCGGCCCAAAGGTGGATGGAAGCCCTGGAAACAGGCGGCGCTAGGGTTAGCATTTATGACTTTAAGAATCTAGCCACTGATACAGGGGAATCGGTCAAGGATATGCGAGATTTTCTCAAGATTTCGATCGATGATTGGGAACTAGATTACGAAGTGAGGGAGGCCATACCCCATGTCTAGAATCAAAACTGATATTGAGGATCACTCCCTTTCTCCCCTACTTGGAGAGACTAATAACACCGAAGAAGACCTTGAAAAAAGAACTCCTCTCCTTTCCATCTGCAAAACGTCGGAAATTCGTGCCTATAAAATACCTCCCGGCTATAACCTTCTCGGCCCCGGATATGTACGCAAAGGCGACCCTTCAACGATTGTAGGTCAAGGCGGAGTCGGAAAATCACGATTGGCCCTTGATCTAGCGATTTCGCAGATTACCGGCAAGAATTGGTGCGGAATCGCAACTGGCGGTGATCCTCAAAACTGGCTTTTTATTGGTAACGAAAATTCCCGTATCCGCCAAAAGACTGATTTAGATAAAGCCTTTGAGAATCTCTCAGAAACAGAACAGGCATTGGTAGAAGATCATCTGTTCATACATTGTCAAAAAACTCCTGAGGACAGCTTTTTAGGTCTCTCAGAAATGGATGTACGTGATCGTATTGGAAATACACTCAAGGAAGTAAATCCCGGTGCAATCATTTTCGATCCTTTGGCAAATTTCGTTTCTGGCGATGAAAGTAAAACGCAAGACATGCGCGACACCCTCGGGTTAATGCTGCGAATGGTGCGGGCCAGTTCCCCGGACAGTGCTATTGTCCTCCTCCATCATGCACGGACCGGAGCGGGTAATATTCGGCAAGCCATTGGGTTTGATTCAGGAAATTTCGGTCGTGGCAGTAAGGTCCTCTTTTCCACCGTTCGCTGCCAGATGAATTTCGTGCCCGGTGATAGTGAAGATCATACCCGCCTTGTGCTTGCATGTGGAAAAACAAATGATTGCGCCCCCTTTGAATCCCGTGGGCTGATATTTGACCCGAAAACATTCCGCTACGACGTTGATCCTGATTTCGATCTGGAAAACTGGAAAAATGATGTTGAGGGGAAACGTGGCGGAAAGGTGTGTTCTATTGCAGATGTTGTCGATGCGGTCCGGGCCGGTAAGCATCGGCGCAAGGAGATTTTCGAGCACGTGCACGAGTTAACAGGGGCAAGCCTGAGCACGGTTAAACGCCGAATTGAAGATGCGCGTAAAGCCGACAGAATCCAACTTACTCAACCCCGAGGAACCTACACCCTCAAGTGAACTTGGTTCACCGTCGGTTCACCTGAACCAATCTGACCCGTTTTGACCCGTTGTAGGTATTGGTTCACTGGTTCACCACCCCTTAAGGGGGTGAACTGAACCAACAACTACGTCTGACTAACCAAGAATTTATAGCTGCACAAACAAATGACATTACAAGCCCAGTCCCCAATCCCCCTGCCGAAGGTAATCCGCAAGCAGGGTTTTACCTTCACGCAGATATGGCGCAAGGGAACCGTTGCGATCTATGAGCAGATGAAACCTGGTTGGTCCAAGCCTGGATATGAGGTAATCATCATTCAGGTGCAGAAAGGCCATTACTTGAGCAAAGACAAGGACAACCTAGTTGAACACTACCCCAGCAATAGTGAATGGGGC
>JAJFLT010000008.1 GCA_021772555.1 Opitutales bacterium
CCCATATTCGTCCGATAAGACATGGCGGCTATGGTGCGCACTTTGGATATGAGGACGGCCGCCGCGTTGTCGAATTGCTCCAAGTCCTGCAATCGGTTGTTACTGGCCATCTCCGGATAATAACAACCCAGAGAATTAAGCATGGCGGAAAGCATCGCCATGGGGGGTGAATTGACCGGAAAACCCTCGAAGTGGCGTTCCATTCCGATATGCAGGCTGGCATTTCGAAGGATCTTTTCTCGAAAATTATCCAACTGATCCGCATTCGGCAATTCACCGTAGATCACAAGGTAGGAAACTTCCAGAAAGTTGGATTTTTCCGCCAATTGCTCAATGGGATAACCGCAGTAACGCAGCACACCATTTTCTCCATCAACGAAAGTTACTTTACTTAAGCAGGAGCCGGTGTTGCCGTAACCCTCGTCAAAAGTAATATAACCACTGCGCGAACGAAGGGTGCGGGTGTCAACGGCATGTTCGCCCTCTGTGCCCTCTATTATCGGTAAATCGAATTCATCGTTGCCGATGCAAAGTGAAGCGGAATTTTCCATAAGTTTTCTGAATGAATTTAATGTCTGTTATTAGAGAATAATGGCACCTTCAAATACAACCTCTTTATAGGCAAAAGGCAAGTTCAGGCGACCTGCAATACCATTTGGAGAAAGTTTCGGTAAATTTGCAAACCTTTTGCCTGGCTTTTTTCAGGGTGAAACTGGGTAGCGAAGCAATGGCCTCTGGAAATACCGCTGGCGAATGGGCCGTCGTAATCGGTGCGACCCCAAACCAGACCCTCATCTTCCGGCAGGACGTAATAGCTGTGTACGAAATAAAACTGGTCTTCGGCAGGGTGCAGACCGCGATTGAGGGATTCCTCCCGCTCAAAGGAAACTGCATTCCATCCGATGTGGGGAATTTTATATTCCGGTGCCAGTTTAAACCGGACCACCGGACCGGGAAAAACTCCCAATCCGCGCACCCCGGCCTCTTCGGAATGATCGAAGAGCGCCTGCAATCCCAGGCAGACGCCGAGAAAGGGCCGGTCTTCGCTTATCCAGGACTTGATCGCATCGTCCAAGCCGGTCTGCTTGAGGGCATCAACGCAATCGCGCAATGCCCCCACTCCGGGAAAAACCAGTCCTGAGGGATCGCCGAGTTCCTTACAGGAGCGCACAATGCGCACCTTTGCCCCCACTTTCTGGAGGGCGTTCTGGACACTTCGCAGGTTGCCCATACCGTAGTCAATGACGGCGATGGTCGCTTCATTCGCACTCATCGGATTTTCCCTAATCGAGGGTTCCCTTGGTCGATGGAAGCTGGTCCTCCTGCCGTGGATCAATGGAGGAAGCCTTGTCCAGGGCGCGGGCAAATCCTTTGAAAATTGCCTCCGCTATGTGGTGCGGTTCGTCTCCGTACAATAGCTCGATATGGACATTGGCTTTTGCCGTATTGGCGAAGGCCTGAAAAAATTCACGCACCAGCCCGATATTGAAATCCCGCACCAGCCGCTCCTGGCTTTCCACCCGATAAACCAAAGCAGGGCGCCCACCCAGATCGAGTACGATGCGGGCCAAGGTTTCGTCCATGGGCATGAGAAAAAAACCATAACGGTAAATTCCCAGCTTGTCACCGAGGGCGTCTTTGACGGCTTCACCTAGAACGATGCCAATATCTTCAACCGTATGGTGATAATCGACCTCCACATCGCCTTGGGCCTTTAGTTCGACATCAAAGAGCCCGTGCCTGGAGAACAGGCTGAACATGTGATCGAGAAAGGGAATCCCGGTGGTCGCCTGGCAACTGCCCTGGCCATCGAGGTTCAGCCGCAGAGAGATGTCTGTCTCAGCGGTCTTGCGGTTTACTTGGGCTGTGCGCGGTTCATCCATTGTTCGATTGCGGCGAGAAGCAAATCCATTTGTTCATCGGTCCCAACACTGATTCGCAGAAAACTCTCTGTCAACGAGCTACCTGCGAAATAACGAACCAGTATTTTGCGGTCCTGCAAAAATTCAAACAGATCCCGGGCCGCTTCGGCGCCCACCCGGCCACCCGGCTGACACGGCTCAGTAAATAGGTAGTTGGACTGGGAAGGATAGGTGAACCAATCGAGTTCTTTTAACTTTTCCCGAAAAACCTCACGGGTGACTTCAATCCTGTTGATCACATTTTCATAATATTCAGTGTCCAGAAATGCGGCCAGCGCCCCCGCCTGACTGAGGCGGTTGACATTGTAGCTGTCGCGGACCCTATCGAGTAATTGAATAACTTTGGGATCGGCCAACGCATAACCCACCCGGAGACCGGCCAGGCCATAGGATTTGGAAAAAGTGCGGGTTATGACGAGATTCGGATAATTTCCGAGTAGAGGCACGGCATCCTCTTGAGCAAAAGCCGCGTAGGCCTCGTCCACCACCAGCAAACCTTCGTAATGGTCCAAGATATCAGCTATTTGCTGTCGGGAGTAACTGACGCCAGTAGGAGCATTGGGAGAAGTCAGAAAAAAAACGGATGCGCCGCAAGCGGATAGGGACTTCGGGTCGAGGACCATTTCCCGGTTGCAGGCAACCTTTATCAGGGGCGTATTCTGGATACCGGCGAGGACGGAGTATAAGGAGTAACCGACCTCCAGCATCCCAGCGGATTTACCTTTATCACAGAAGGAACGGAACAAAAGGTTGAGCACATCGTCCGAGCCATTGCCGATGAGCACCTGACTGTTTTCCAGCCCGTGAAAATCAGCGATAGCCTCGCGCAAGGTTCCGCTGGACGGATTTGGGTAGAGAGGCAGGCGCGACAACTCGGCCCGGATGGCCTCTGCAATCCTGGGGCTGGGCGGATAGGGGTTTTCGTTGGTATTGAGTTTTACCCAACCTTCACCATCCGGCTGCTGGCCGGGAATATAGGGAGCGAGCGCCTCGATATGAGGCAGGGCCTGGGGAATGGATTCGGGGGCTCGATTCATTTCTCGAATCGAATCTGCAGGGAGCGGCCATGGGCGTCGAGCTGTTCGAGACGGCTGAAGGTTTCCACCACCGGACGGGCCAGGGCCAAACTTCTTGGACCGTAGTGAATCAGGCTGCTGCGCCGGAAAAAATCGGTTACTGACAGACCGCTGAAAAAGCGCCCCGTCCCACCGGTAGGCAGGGTGTGGCTGGGACCAGCGGTGAAATCGCCCAGCACAACGGGCGAATGGCCACCCACAAAAATAGCCCCGGCATGACGAATTTTCTTAATAAAACCGTTGATCAGCCGGCTCTCGAATTGCAGTCCGAGATGCTCGGGCGCAATTTTATCCACCAGAACGGCGGCCTGGTCGAGATCATCAACCCGAATAACCAAAAAATCGGTGTTTAGAACGGATTGGATCAAGGGCGCCCGGCTTAAATCGGCGACCTGCCTGTTCATTTCTTCATTAACTTTGGCCACAATCTCGTCGTTTGTGGCAACGAGAAAGATCCTGCCGCCCAAACCGTGTTCAGCTTGCGCCAAGAGATCGGCGGCGACGAATGCGGGTTTAGCGCTCGCGTCGGCTATGACCATGATTTCGCTGGGTCCCGGCAGCAGGTCCACCCCGGCAATGCCGAAAACCTGCCGCTTGGCCTCCGTCACATAGGCATTGCCCGGTCCGAATATTTTATTGACGGGGCGAATGGTAGCCGATCCGAAAGCCATGGCTCCGATGGCCTGGACGCCCCCGAGACGGTAAACTTCCTTTATTCCGCAGAAATGCAAAGCGGCCAAAAGCCCGGGATTGACGGCTCCTTGGGGGCCTGGAGGTGTGAATACGGCGATTTCCGGAACCTTGGCCAATCGGGCCAGGACAGCCGTCATTATCACGGTTGAAACGAGGGGGACATTCCCCCCGGGCACATACAAACCGACTCTTTCCAGCGGGTAGAACTGCTCACCCACCGTGGCCCCGTGCGGATTTTTGCCTTTCCAGGAAACAGGCAAACTGCGCTTATGGAAGTCCTCCACACAATGGATGGCGATTTTGACTGCCCGGCTATTCGATTTCCCCAGACTCCGGGCGGCATTTTTAATTTCCTCCGGATCGACTTTAAACTGCTCAGGCGAAAGCTGTACACCATCGAATTGGCTCGTAAATTCAACAATTGCCTCATCGCCCTTCCGCTCGACGGCCTGTAGTATTCGGGCAACTTCAGCCCGAAATTCAGGTGTTCCCCGAGTATTCTGGCAGTAAACAGCCAAGTCTTCGGCGAATCCGGGGTCCGTATAGCGAAGTAAACGCATGTCGTCTAAAAAGTGATTTCTGGGCTATTGTCAGCCTCGATCAATCCCTGTCGATCTGAAATTTTCAACCAAATAATTGAAAATTTCGGTTGTGGAGCGGCCGGGGCAAACCGGCGAGCCGACCTCAAATCAAGGTTTCGGTGTGCCTTTGTCTTTGGGGGGAGCAAAATCGGGCAGATCGAAATAGGTACTGTCAAAATCCTCATTGAGAATAATTTCGGTGAACTCAACCGTATTTACGATCTCACCATTGATGAGGGAAACGACTTTTTCGGGAAAACGCACTTCGTCCACCACCATCTGGCCCACTTCCTTGATTTCGAGTCCTTGATCGTTGATGGTGGAAATGAGGTCTCCGGTTTTTACATCGAAATATCGTTTATAAAAGATTTTGGCGTCGTAGCGGAAAACGAGCACATGGGCTTCCCGACCATCCTTGTTTACTACCCCCTCATCGACAATTTTTCCCCTTAGTTTTTCAAGTCCGGTAAAGAAAAAGAGGTTGTCGTGGGTGTTGGCCCGCATACGCTTGAGGTCATCGGCGCTAAGGATTTCCAGATCCCATGATTTAGGGTTCGTGGTGGAAAAACGGCGATTCCATCCGTCGTAGCCATTGAGCGCCGTTGTTAAAACGGATTCTCCTTCGAACACATCAAGACGCTGCTGAAACGGTTTTTGGAAAAGGATTTCAATCAAACCCTCAGTCCCCCGGTTGGTGGCGATAAACTTGCCTTTAAAATGAATCGACTTGATGGAATCAAGGGCTTCTTCACTGCCAATGTGCTGACGGGCCTTGGCGATTATCTCATCGACCGTGGCCGCAAAGGTCATACACGGGAAAAGCAGAGCCGCAAAAATCGAATAAAAATTCCATCTGTTCATAGCTGGCTTAATTGTTTTCATCATTATGAAAGTGAAATGCGGAAAATAGTGTCTGATCTTTTACCAGACCACAATACAAGCATTGTGTTCAAATTCAAAATGCAAAAGCGAAAAGCCTCAGGTTTAAAGAAAAGAGAATATTTTGGGAAGCTCACGGACAAACACGTCCTAAAATCTCAGCCGGGCATTGCCAAAACCACAGTCCGGGCAACTTCCAATCCCTTGCAATTTTTTGTGGGTATATAGTTTTCCACACTTCACACAATGGAATACTCCTTGGGATCTTTCGGCTTCGTAGAGGTGTTTTTCCCGCCGGTCATAGTAATACCAGAGGGCCATAACGATGAACAAGCCTATCGAAATGGAAAAAAGTAAAAACGATTCAAAATCGAGAACGATCAAGATGCCAATGGCTCAATTATTGAAGATACGGACATTTAGCGAAAACCTTTTCAGGTCGCACTTTCAAAACCTGATTGATGATGGCGGCAACGCCAACCATAAATTCCTGTTCAGCCAGCCTTGGCAGATTCGTCTTCGGAGGTTATTTCTTTTTCAGCGGCCTCTTCTCCCTCTTCCGGGACTGATTCCGCATCTTCAGCATCGGCCTCAGTCTCATTTACGGGCTCAGCTTCTTCGGCCGTGTCCACCTCGTCTTCCGAACTCTCCGCTTCCACTACCGGGGCAAGCGTCTCTTCTTCCACCTTGGCGGTTGCGCTGGCGACTTTCTTTTTTGCGGGTTTTTTCCGGCGGGAGGATTTCTTGTAGCCTTCGTCGGAGGCGTCGATCAATTCGATCAGAGCCATCTCCGCGGCATCGCCGATCCTGGCCCCCAATTTGTAAATACGGGTGTAGCCACCATTTCTATCCAGAAATTCCTCCACCCGTTTTTCAAAAAGATTGTGCACGACCGATTTATTGCGAACTCTGGCCATGGCCAGGCGGCGCAAATGAAGGGCTCGCTCCGGGGTCGAAGACTTGGCCTTTTTGGCCAGAGTGATGATTTTTTCGACAAAGGGGCGAAGGGCTTTCGCTTTGGACAAGGTCGTCTGAATTCGACCATGCTGGAGCAGGGCCGCGGCCAGGTTGGACATGAGGGCCAAGCGATGCTCTTTTTTTACCCCTAACTGGAAACTGTGTTTACGATGGCGCATGGATGCCGAATTTTAAAATGATGTTCCGTTTAAATATCGGAGCGTGACTCGAGGAGGCGCTCGTCGATTTTCATACCTAGGGAAAGACCTAATTGCTCGAGCTTGGCTTTTATCTCGTTGAGAGATTTTTTACCAAAATTCCGGTATTTGAGCATTTCCTGTTCACTTTTCATGGCCAGTTCGCCCACCGTGGTAATATTGGCGTTGTTCAGGCAATTGGCCGCGCGGACCGATAATTCGATTTCGTTGACGCTCATATTGAGGAGTTTGCGCAGTTTGTTCTGCTCCTCGCTCACTTCCGTCTGCTCGCTCTCGAACTCGACCGGAACTTCGCTCATTTGATCAAAGACATCGAGGTGATGCTTGAGTATGGCCGCCGCCAGGCGGAGCGATTCCTCTGCCGTGATACGCCCGTCGGTCCAGACTTCCAGGATGAGACGGTCGTAATCGGTCATTTGGCCGACACGGGTGTTCTCGATGGCATACTTGACCAACCGGACCGGGCTGAAAAGTGAATCAATGGCGATCACCCCGATGGGCTGTTCCGGGGATTTATTTTCCTCTCCCTGGCAATACCCGCGGCCTACCTTGATCTCCAACTCGGCAAGAAACCTCTTCTTTTTATCCAGGGTACAAATAACCTGTTTGGGGTTGATGATCTCGATATTGGCGTCTTCCTGAATGTCCGCGGCGGTCACCGCTCCTTCTTTCTCCACATCGATGAGGAGTTTGAGGGGTTCCCGTTTATGCGACTTGATGAGAACCTTTTTCAGGTTGAGGACAATATCGGTGACATCTTCCACCACGCCGTCGATGCTCTGGAACTCGTGGTCCACCCCATCGATTTTGATGGATGAGATGGCCGCTCCTTCAATCGAGCTGAGAAGAACGCGCCGAAGCGAATTACCGATGGTATGGCCGTATCCGGTCTCGAATGGTTCCGCTATGAATTTGGCATAGTTTTGCGAGGCGTCCTCTTCCTCAATGGTCAGGCGCCTAGGCAGTTCAAATTTCCCTAATCGTATTTGCATCTTCAGTATTTAACTCAGAGTTGCATTCACTTTCCCAGTTGATCCGGCAGTTGGATGACGGTCCGGGTAAGTGAAAATTGTTTGATATTAACTTTTTCTATAATTCAGTTACCGGCTGTAAAACTCGACAATGAGCTGCACGTTAATGCCCGTTTCGATTTCGTCCGCCTCGGGCAGACGATTGATTTTGGCCCGCAAGGCATCATCATGACGCGTCATCCATGCCGACGCGGTGCGCATGCGTGTTTCCTCCAGGCAACGGGTGGCAAGCTGGCGGGACGAGGTGCCCGCTTTTACTTCGATCTCTTCCCCCACGGTCACCTGATAGCTGGGTATATCCACCTTATGCCCATCGATCTTGATATGGCCATGGTTAACGAATTGCCGGGCCTGTGGCCTGGTTTTGGCAAATCCGAGCAGGTAAATGACATTGTCCAGTCGCGTTTCAAGAATCTGCAGAAAAATTTCGCCGGTCACCCCGCGTCGGCCCTTGGCCCGCTTGAAGGCCAGCCGAAATTGCTTTTCGGTCAATCCGTACATGAAGCGCAGCTTCTGCTTTTCGAGCAGACCGAGGGCATAATCGCTTACTTTGCGACGGTGGCGCCGCCCGTGCTGTCCCGGAAGGTATGGCCTGCGCTCAAAAGCTTTGCTGGGAGCGAAAACGGCCATACCGAATTTCCGATTCATTCTTGTGGTCGGTCCGGTATATCGAGACATAATTCTAAATTAGTGAAAAAGTATAATTTGAGTTAAATGAGGTGCTAAAAATAATCAGTTGGCAGCAATCGGAGTGGTCGTGTTAGACGCGCCTTCGTTTGGGAGGACGGCAACCATTGTGGGGAACGGGTGTCACGTCTATCAGCGAGGCAACGATCAAACCGAGGGATTGAAGCGCCCGGACGGCCGAATCGCGACCCATGCCGGGGCCTTTTACGCGAACTTCGACCTCTTTTAATCCGTGTCCCATGGCCGTACGGCCAGCATCCTGGGTCACCACCTGGGCGGCAAAGGCAGTCGATTTGCGAGAGCCCCGAAAACCACATTTGCCAGCGCTGGACCAGGAGAGCACGTTTCCGTTGCGGTCGCTGAAAGTCACCTTTGTATTATTGAAAGTGGCCAAAATATGAACGATTCCGGCAGTGACATTCTTGCTGCCTTTGGCCCGGCGAACCTTGATTTCTCCAATATCCGTTTTGAGGAGGTCTTTGGCTGTGACTTCTTTTGATTTAGCTTCCGCCGGTTCTTCCTCTTTTTCAACCGGAGATCCATCTTTGCCAGCGCTTTCCGGTGATGGTTTCTTTTTTTCAGATTTCTTTTCCGTATCACCCGTCTTCTTGGAGCTTTTTTCCTTAGCTGCAGCAGGCTTCTCCTCGGAAGCAGGAGCTTCTTCGGTTTTCTTTTCCGTATCACCCGCCTTCTTGGGGCTTTTTTTCTTAGCTGCGGCAGGCTTCTCCTCGGAAGCTGAAGCCTCTTCGGTTTTCTTTTCCTCAGACTTCTTTTTCGTTGTGCCCGCCTTTTTGCTGCTCTTTTTGGGAACTGGCGCAGGCTTCTCTTCAGCAACAGGAGCATCCTCGGGTTTCTTTTCCTCAGATTTCTTTTTCGCTGCGCCCGCCTTTTTGCTGCTCTTTTTGGGAGCTGGCGCAGGCTTCTCTTCAGCAACAGGAGCATCCTCGGGTTTCTTTTCCGTTTCGCTCACCTTCTCACTGCCTTCTTCCGGAGTTGGGCTAGGCTTCTCCTCGGAAGCAGGAGTCTCTTCAGCAACAGGAGCGTCCACGGGTTTCGTTTCCGTTTCACTCACCTTCTCGCTGCTTTCTTCCGGAGTTGCCGTAGGCGTCTCCTCGGAAGCGGGAGTTGGAGTTTCCTCGGTATTTTTTTCTTCTTCGGTCATTTTAAATAAATAGGTAGCGGCTTATACTTTAAGCTTTTCTCTTAATTCCCACCGTCTTGCGTTTGCCTTTGCGGGTGCGGGCGTTGCACTGGGTGCGCTGCCCCCTTACCGGCAAGCCGCGGCGGTGGCGTAGTCCCCGGTAGCAATTAATGGCTTGCAAACGTTTCATATCGGAGGTGATTTCACGGCGTAAATCTCCTTCGATACGGAATTGTTTTTCATTGATAACGGCCATCAACTTGTTGATATCCGATTCCGATAGGTCTTTCGAAAGCATATCGGGGTCCAAACCGGTAGCCTCCACGATACTGTCCGCGCGGGTCGGCCCAATGCCGTAAAGGTAGCGAAGAGCATAAGGCAGCTTTTTATGGCCTGGGATATCGATTCCTAAAATACGCGGCATGGGATGTAATCTCCTGTTTCTGCTATTGCGGGGGTTTACTTAAAAGTGAAAAGGGCAGAAAGTATCAAATAATAAATTTTTTAAAAGCTATTTTTTTATTTTAGTTAATATTTCCGGTCCATTGGCGGTTACCAGTACGGTGTGTTCAAAATGAGCGGATGGTTTACCATCTCGGGTGATGGCGGTCCAGCCGTCTGCGGCCATCTCGACTTCCGCGCTTCCCATGTTTACCATCGGCTCGATGGCCAATGTCATACCGGGTTTGAGCTTTTTTCCGGTGCGCGGTTCTCCAAAGTTTGGGATCTGCGGTTCTTCGTGCATAGAGCGCCCGATTCCGTGCCCCACAAAGTCGCGCACAATAGCCAAGGGTATGCTCTCGATGTATTTCTGGACAGCGTGGGAAATGTCTCCCACCCGCTTACCGGGCCGTGCCTGTTCGATACCATGGTAGAGGGCGGTTTCGGTGGATTTGACCAGATTTTCAAGCTCCGGTTCGGCCTGCCCGATGAGAAAGGTTCGCGCATTGTCGCCGATAAACCCATCGTAGGTCACCGTGACATCAAGGGTGACATTATCACCGGTTCGTAAAACGCGCTTCATCGACCCGATGCCGTGGACGATCTCTTCGTTGACGGATATGCAGGTATAGGCGGGAAAACTGCGGTTACCGATCCGGTAATTATAAACCGTACTGATCGCGCCAAAGCTTTCGATCAGCCGCTTGCCTGTCTGGTCCAGATCGTAGGTGTTGACCCCCGGAGCCAGGTAGGTGGAGAGTTTATCCAAAACGCGAGCGGCAATTTGACAGGCCTCACGCATTTTGCGGATTTCCTCCTCTGTTTTTATGAGAATCACGGAATCGTTTTATAATATTGCTACAAGCCGAAGAAACGACCGATAGGGGAGCAGCTTAAAAGTTAGCGAAAAGGCGTCCAGCCATCCAGTTTATGAGTCATATTCGGGGCGCAAAGGCCTCGGGTTTATACAAAATCCTGCAAAATCCAGCAAATGATGCCGATGGAAACGCCCAGGCCAAGCCATCTCCAGAACATTACCTGGCCGCGAATTTCCCCCACATCGACCAGTTGACGGGTTCGCCCGGCACTGCGCCCGCGGATACGGCCTTTGCGCAGGAAACCGTCGTAATGCCTCTGCAGTAAATAGGTCTCGATTTGCCGGAGGGTATCCAATAATACACCCACCGTAATGAGCATGCCGGTACCTCCGAAAAATTGCGCCACTTGATAGGGCACGTTAAA
>JAJFLT010000071.1 GCA_021772555.1 Opitutales bacterium
TCCCTCCGGCATAGCGTCTCTGGCATTTACGCTCAGATTGAGAAGGATTTGCTCGAATTGTCCCTGGTCGATCCTGGCACATCGCAGTTCGGAGCCAAACCTTGTTGTCAAATGAATATTCTCACGAATAACGGTCTCAAGCATAACCCTCATTTCTTGCGTGAGGGTAGAAAGGTCGAAATTTTCCGGACTGGGCTGTTCCCTGCGGCTGAATGTCATGAGCCTGGCGACGAGATCGGCACCCTTTTTCCCTGCCGTGCAAATATGCTGAATGTATTTCAAATTAGGATCTTCATCATCTAATTTTATGGACAGAAGGTCGGAATAGGAATTGATGACGGACAAGAGATTGTTGAAATCGTGCGCGATTCCTCCGGCTAATTGTCCCATTGCTTCCAGTTTTTGGGATTGTCTGAGATTTTCCTCCAAAGTGCGCAAATTGGAAATATCCCTGATTATAAAAACTATGTGCGATTTATGATCAAAGCGGTCGCATACTTCAGAAGCTTGCCATTGGGTCAGCAATTCCTCGCCGTTTCTTTTGCGGATAGTCAATTCCTTCTGGCAACGACTGCTATGGCTAAGGCATTTTTTGACAATACTGTCCAAATGAATCCCATCATTGCATCTTTCCAGGATGCTCAAACTTTGCCCGATGGCTTCAATTTTATTCCATCCAGTAGTTTGCTCAAATCCCTCATTGACATAGACGATCTTTAATTCGCTGTTGCCATCGCGGGCGTTGGTGATTAAGACAAGATCCTCTATGCTTTCCAATGCCGCAGCCATCAAATTGATGCGATTTTCCGTTTCAAATTGCTCTGTTATATCGTTCAGGACCAAAACGAATCCGTGGCAATCGCCCGATTGATTTCGGATTGGCGTCATGGCCATATTAACGATGAGGGTTTCACCGGAAAATGATTTCAAGCGAATCGGCCTTTGCGTGGTCGGCATATCCTTATCCCCGGTTAGATAAAAACGAGGTATTTCGATCAGCCGATTCGTTTGGCAGTCCTTTAGTTCAATCAAATCCGCGATTTTTTTTCCTTCAGCGCGTTCGAAGATGACTCCGGAAATGATCTCCGCGGAAGGGTTCATAAATTGAATGGCGCCTTGCAAATCAATTGAAAGTACTCCACTCGAAATTGTGGCCAATATGGTGGAAAGACGATACTTGCTCTCTTTAAGCTTTTGCTCCAATTCGTTTTTGTAGAGAGCCATCTCGATGGTGACAGCAAGATCCTGGCCGGAGAATGGTTTCAGGATAAAAGCGGAGGGAGCTGTTTTTTTTGCTCTCTCAATCGTTTCCTGGTCGGAATGTCCGGTCAGGTAGATTATGGGAATCTGTGTCGATTGATAAATTAATTCCGCCGTTTCCACGCCATCGAGTTCACCCTCGATGCCGATATCCATCAAGATAATGTCAGGAGGGTTTTCCAGGGCCATGGAAACGGCTTCCTCGCCCGTGGTGGCCGTGCCTGCAATGGTGAATCCCCTGTCAGTAAGAATCCTGCGAATGAGGATCTCGGAGGAAACATCGTCTTCAACAACGAGAATTTTTACTGGATTCATGGATGATTCGTTATGGAGAATTTCAACGACCTAATAAAAGTTGAAGATTGGGCGATTATTACCGCACAAACATATTATAGTTCCTTGGGATTCCGCTTCGTTGGGAAAAAAAGATGGATTTTATAACACTGCCGATAGTCTTTAAATAGGAAATACATCGGATGCTGGCATTCAAGATTAAGTAAATTTTGTGTCTCTATTGATCGCCTTAATGAATGAAACTGGGGAAATTGAGGGGGCCCTTTTTTGATAAAATCAGTTAAGAAATTCGGGATTCTCCGTTATCATATTCCAGGGTCTTATTCCGATTTCCGGTACCTCGATCATTTTTGAAACTGATTATTCAG
The DNA here is from genome assembly GCA_021772555.1 of Opitutales bacterium. Taxonomy (GTDB): domain Bacteria; phylum Verrucomicrobiota; class Verrucomicrobiia; order Opitutales; family UBA2987; genus JAJFLU01. The sequence continues at coordinate 1,923 of JAJFLT010000071.1, forward strand.
GCTGATCCATCGACTGAAACCGCCTTCCCCTGTTGGCGGAAATTGATATGGTGGCTTTTCAGGGAGAAGGCTGCGCATTTTTACATTTCAACGGAGCAACCGCAGGAACGGCGGAATCGAACCAAGAACTGGATAAAAAATTGCGCTCCCGAATTAGCCGAATACGCAATTTCGGAGACGATGAAGGGGGAGACTGACAATCTCGGCTCAAATACGTTTTTTTTGAGTTTTTCCCCTCCGGCGGAAAACTCAATCTTGTTTTCAAATCGTCCAACTAACTGTAAATTAATTCAGGCTGTAAATGCTTCCTCCGGGAATTTTTCCGAACAACTTGAATTGTGTTGGAATGCTGGAGTGGAATTTCTCTTAACTGATCGATTGCCGGATGAGATTTCCGTGTCTCTTCCCGATCGGCTTGAGGAATACTACTTAAAGCATTTTGTTTTTTTACCTCCGGTGGTTGAGGAGAACTTACCTTTCAGGAAAAAAGAATCGACCAATAAATGTGTCCTTATTCTGACAGACTCAAATTCAGGTACTACCGCTTGCAAAACCAATGGAAATGAAGATTTTGATTTTGCCCTGAATTTGCCCCGCTACCGGGAACCATTTTTGAAGACAGGTAAAATAGATTGCCTGAATATAGGTCCCAATAAGGGGCTATACGATTCTGGCTTGTTGGAGCGGCTATGCAGTTATCCCGTCTGGGTGATCGCCGTATCGGATCCTCAGGCTTCATTGAATTTGAGCATATTAGGCAAAATCGGAGGTGTCCGTATATTTCATCGGGAGCCAACGGCTTGTTCGCCATTCAGGTTTGCCGGAGCCGGTATTTCTCTCGACGAAAATATTGGCATAATTGAATCCGTGAGGGAAAGTCTGCAATGGCTGTTAGTATTGATAAAGGGAGACAGCATGGGCTTTGATTCGGCTATCGATGATTTTTCGAAAGAACAATTTCCACTGGATATTTATTCAGCGGAGAAATTGTGGAAGTGGCTGTGTCTCACTATAGAAAACCCCTCCTGTCGAGACGATAAGCTCAATTCGGATTCTGCTGAATTTCCCGACGAAAGCTTGTTTTGGCATTCAATATTCAAAACTCAGGCAGGACTTTGCAATCGTGTAAAAGAAGCCGGAAAAACACTCAGGCCAGGCTTATTATTAACCACGGGCAGAAAGGCTCTTTTTCGAAGCCCATTTTTTGAAACTCCTTTGTTGAAAGCAGCGGAGATTCTTTGCAATCCGATTGAGGATTCAGTTTCCAAGCCGAATGCGTGGAAATCTTTCAGCAAACAGATTGAGCGGATATTGGCAGATTACCTGATTTCCATTTCAAGGCCGGGGTGGGAATGCACAACATTCATGTTTTTGGAGAAATTTCCCTGGTTGGTGTCCGAGTGTGAAAAGTCGGTCACTAATTTAAGTTCCAGCCAGGTTCATTTTGAAAACCTTCTAAAAATCCTCTACAGCGCCCTGCTTAACGGATGTGCTACGGGCGATGCCGGCAACGATAGTAAGAAGAAGCTGTTTGCTTCAATTGTAGTCGATGGCTTGAAACGCGAAAAACTGATTTCCACGTCTTCAATAGACAACATCGGGCTATATCTGCGAAGTCTGGTTCTCCAGGGAAAGGTCGATAAGGCTGAGAATTTCGCTAAAGAGGTTTACTCTAAAAATCCATTGGCCGAAAACCTATTTTGCATAGTGGGTCAAGCGCTTGCAAGTATAGGCGACAAAGCTCGAGCGGAAAAATATATGGAGCGTGATATGCGCAAAGATAAAATTTCCGTGTTTCAATCTGTCCATTATGCCGAGCTTTTGGTTGGGAGGGGAAATGTGGGTAAGTCCATCCAGATCGTTGAGAACCTGGAAAAATCGGGCCAAAGTGTTAAGGGAGCGATTACCCGCCTGGCGAAAACTTATATCTCATTTGAAGAAAGTGTCCTTAATTATCTTCAACCGGACGGTGAATTTCTTTCCCATCTCGAGAAATTTGCCGGTTTGATGGAGGCTGAAATTGCGAGAGGCTGTCAACGACAGGATACTTGGTTGAATCTAAGCCGAATTGAGGGCTGGATCGGACGGCCCGGGAAAGCGCTGCAGACGCTTAGGCATGGCATTGAGGTTTCGAATCAGAATATGGCTCGGATTCTGGCACTGGAGACAGCCTCCTGCCTGGGAAGAAATCACACTTTGGAACAGGGCCTGCCAATACTTGAGGAATTGGCCAGCAAACGGGGATTGGGCGGAGGGTTCACATGCGAACTGGCTAGAAGTTTTTTAAACTCGATATGCCATTTTTATGATCCGGAGAGCCGGCTAGCATACACTTCCCAAATAGAATTAATGGAGGGGTTGTTGGACGAAAGCATAGCAGAGGGCAATACCCTCCCGTTTGCGTTTAACTTCAAGGCGCATTGTCAAATTTTGGCGGGAGAGCCAGAAGCAGCCATTCGGACAATGGAAACAGCCGAAGCCAATAATGCCGCTGGCCCTGTTGCGCGTATTTCCAATGCCCACGCCCTTTGGTGGTTTGGGCATCCCGATTTGGCCAGAGAAGAAATTGCGAAAAAAACGAGTCAATTATCCGGGTCTTCCCTGGAGTTATTTTTTCGGGCGGCGACCTTGGCCGTTTGTGGCTTCGGAAATGAATCATTGCTTAATTACCGGGCTCTTTATGATGCCGAACCTTTCTTCTTCGATCCCAACCGGCAAAAGAATCGCAATCTGTGGTTTTGGCAAATGGCTGCCTGCCATGCTTTGGGTGATGACAGTGGAGAGGCTTTCTTTGAAGACCTGTCTCGAAATTACGATCCGCTATTCGAAATCAAGTCGACCTGGCTGGAAGGAATCAATTACACCAATGGGGAGATTTACAGAGCAAAGGGGAGGTTACCCTTATTCAGGTATTCGGCAGACCGCCCCACTACAGTCAGTATTTCATTTTCGCGCAAACACCCAGTTTTGCAAACTGTTCTTTAAAAACCAAAAGAAGGAATATAAATGAGTGCAGTTATGGAAAAAGAAAGCCCCTTCTCACATTTGAAGAACAAGATATGTTTCACTTGCAAGGATATCTCGGGCCTTATCCCTGGCCATCCCGATGAGATGACCATTATCCGCAGCGACATCGAGCATATATGCTGGGAATACCGGGTGGGACATAATCGGGTCATCGGACCTCCATTTTAAAAATTGATTGCCTGATTTTGACCACGGATTGGCAAGATTTTTTTTAAGGGGCAAATTTTTCCCATTGAATTGATAAAATTTGCGACCTGATTGCCGATAAATCAGCACGG
>JAJFLT010000072.1 GCA_021772555.1 Opitutales bacterium
GCCCTCGCGTTTGGCAATACGACAGTGGTCAAACCGGCCCAGATCACGCCCGGAGCGGCCGTCCATTGGTTTGATTTTCTGCAACGGGCAGGCTTGCCGCCCGGGGTCGCCAATTTGGTTTTGGGCCGAGGCTCCGTCATCGGTGACGCCCTCATCGCCCACCCGAAACTGGCGGGCATCTCCTTTACCGGATCGACCGAAGTCGGCCTGCAGATTAGTCGCTCCATGGCCGACCGGGCCGTGCGTTTGCAGATGGAAATGGGAGGCAAAAATGCCATCGTTGTCCTCTCCGACGCAGATCTCGAAAAAGCGGTCGAAGCGACCGCCTTGGCGGCATTCTCCTGCGCAGGCCAATGGTGCACCAGCACCAGCCGGGCCATTGTCGAAGCACACGTTTACGAAACCTTCCTGCAAAAACTGAAAGAGCGGGTGGAAAAAATTCAAATCGGCGATGGCCGGGAAAAATCCACCGGCATGGGACCGGTTGCTTCCGAGAGTCAACATTCGACCTGTTGCCAGGCTATTGAAACAGCGCTGGAGGAAGGCGCAGTCCTGCTGACAGGTGGGAAAGCGGTGGAGGAAATCGACGGTCACCGCGGGCATTTCCTGGAGCCAACTGTTTTTCGGGATGTGCAGCCGCAGCATTCCTTAGCCAGCGAGGAGGTATTCGGTCCAGTCCTGGCTGTAATACCAGCCGAGAATCCGGAGCACGCGCTGGAAATGGCCAACGCCACCCGCTACGGGTTAACATTTTCCATCTACACGCAATCCAGAACCTGGGCGGAGCGTTTCATCGACGAAGTTGAGGCAGGCGTCTGCCACCTGAACCTGCCCACTGCCTATCGCGAAGCGGCCTACCCTATCGGCGGTTGGAAGGAATCCGGCCGCGGCGTTCCTGAATGCGGTGATGAACAAAAACATTTTTTTACTCGTCTAAAAACCGTTTACCGAAATTTTGCATGAAAATTGTCTCCATTAAATACGGCTCGGAATCCATTCGCTCCGACATTCGCAACGCCTTCGTCGATTTTTCCGAAATGACGGCCGGGATTGTGGCCATCGAATCGGATGTCGTCCGCAATGGAAAACCCCTGGTCGGCTATGGATTTACCTCCAACGGGCGCTATGCGGCCACCGGCATCGTCAAAACCCGTCTCGCCCCGCGTTTGCTGAAAGCCTCTCGGGCGGACTTGCTGAACGAGGAGGGCAATAATTTTGATCCCTTCAAAGCCTGGGACATCATGTTGCGGAACGAAAAACCGGGAGGGCACGGCGAGCGATCAGTGGCGGTGGGATCGATTGACATGGCGCTGTGGGACCTCGCGGCAAAGATCGAAGACATTCCTCTCTACCAGCTTTTGGCCAACCGGTTCCGAGAAGGGCGGGTCAACCGCCGGGTTTATGTTTACGCCGCCGGCGGCTATTATTATCCCGGCAAAGATTTACCATCGCTGCGGGACGAGATTCGCGGCTACATTGATGCGGGTTACGAGTCGGTGAAAATCAAAATCGGGGGCGTTCCTCTGGACGAGGATCGGAAACGGATTGAGACGGTGGCCGAAATGACGGGCGACCCCGGTCGCGTGGCGGTCGATGCCAACGGCAAATTCACCGTTGCCGAAGCCATCCAATGGGGCGAAGCCCTCGCACCCTACGGATTGAAATGGTACGAGGAGCCGATTGACCCCCTCGATTACGCCGGTCATGCCGAGATCGTCGAAGTTTATAAGGGTCCCCTGGCAACCGGTGAAAATCTGTTTTCCACCATCGATACCCGAAACCTGATTCGTCACGGCGGGCTGCGCCCCGACCGCGATTACCTGCAAATGGATCCCGCCCTCAGCTATGGCCTGGTGGAGTACACCCGCACCCTGGAAATGCTGACCGATCACGGCTGGTCGCATCAACGCTGCATTCCGCATGGCGGCCATCAATTTTCACTTCATATCGCAGCCGGGCTGGGTATCGGTGGCAACGAATCTTATCCCGGTGTATTTGGAGCTTTTGGTGGTTTCGGCGACGATGCGCAACCGGCAGCAGGCTACATAGAAATGTCCGACGCTCCCGGCATTGGTATCGAAACTAAATCAGACCTGATTGAGATTTTCCGGAAACTTTAGAATTTTCTCTTTTTGATCCTTACGATGGCCCAGGTGGCGTGTTCGGCGATGAGGGGATCGGAATCGTGGGCGGCTTTATTCAGAGCCGGAAGATCATCCGGGCCACCGATGTTTCCCAGAACTACGCAGATATTGCGCAGCCAGCGCGCGCGCTTGAGCCGTAAAATCGGCGTTTGCCGGAAGTGGCTGCGGAATTCTTCGTCATTCCAGTCCAGCATTTCGCGCAGGTCCGGGTATTGGCGGGCTGCGAATTTTTCCTCGCGGGTGGTCTGAGCCCATCGATTCCAGGGACAAACGTCGAGACATTCATCACATCCGAACAACCGGTCCCCGATGGCTTCGCGATACTCCTCCGGGATGGCGCCCCCATGCTCAATGGTCAAATATGCAATGCAGCGGCGGGCATCCAGTTGGTAGGGCGCGGTGATGGCTCCCGTGGGGCAAGCTTTTACACAAGCGATACACTCCCCGCAATGGTCCGAAACCCTTTCATCGAGAGGCATTTCCAGGGTCGTGAAAATTTCTCCCAAAAACAGCCAGTTGCCCATTTTGGGATGGATGAGCATAGTGTTCTTGGCCTGCCAGCCGAGACCGGCCAAAACAGCCACCGGTTTTTCCAGCACCGGCCCGGTGTCGACATAAGGTTTGTTGCACCCGCCCCTTTGCCGCAGCCAGTGACAAAGTTTTTTCAGTTTTTTGAGCATGAGATTGTGGTAATCCTTGCCCAGGGCATATTTGGCGATGCGTCCCCGGCGCGCCGGTTCGGTTTGGTAATAATTCAAACCCAGGCAAATG
>JAJFLT010000073.1 GCA_021772555.1 Opitutales bacterium
CGCTCGGTCAGACGGGTGGCGCAGACGGGGCAGCGTTTTTTGGCCGCCAGCCGGTAGGGTTGAGCGTCGAGGTTGGTGGTGGGCTGTTTTTTCGATTGCCCGAAGACGCCCACCTTGGCTGGTTTTTCCACCTTGGCGGAACATTTTGGGCAGGCCAGGGCATGGCGATAAATGGGTTCGGCGCAGGAGGCGCATTCGGCTTTCGATTTCTCCTCGCGGTAGAGGAAGAATTTTTTAACCAACCAGAGCAGCCCGATGGCGCAGCCCGTCACGAGGATCATGAGGATGGGAAAGGCCAGGAGCAGGAGGATGCCAAAACCGGCCCACAAATCGCCCGCCCAACTGATCAAATTTTGCAGGCCCAGGTCGTCGTCCTCGTCGGCCGTGGCGATGACATCATGGACGCCGTTGCGCAGGGAGGTGGTCAGAAAAGTGCCGCCCGCCACCAGCATGGCGGGGAGGGCGTCGAAAATCCCGGCATGTGCGTAGGCCAGCGTTTCATCAATAAACTGGACATCGACGGTGTTGACTACGCCCATATAGGTCAATCCGGCGAGGACCGTTTTGGAGTATTTATCGATCCCCAGAAGAACCTGCTTGGCCTCCGGCATTTTATCGGCCGAGGCCTCCATCACGGCCAGCAGCGCCAGCGCCCCAATGGTGCCGTTGTGGGTGAACCATGTGGGCTCGGCCCCGGTGGCCTGGAGCAGGTCGAAATTCCCGATAATGGGAAATGAGGAACCGTAGCGGAGGGAGACGGCTGTCACAAAGGCGGGTAGAAAAGCCCGTGAGTTGAACATTCCGATGGAGCCGAATCCGTGAATGAGTGCGTTAATATCCATAAGCAGCTATTGTAATTGCGCAAAAAATCGACTCGGGCAGTTTCGGGTATTTCAACAAAAAGGACAATGATTTTCGCGGCGGCGGCGGGTTCTTATTCCCAAAAGGAGATTTTGCCTTGCTGAATGCTGGGGCGGCCTTTCAAATGCGGCAACATAGATTTTCTCCTCAACCATCTTTACCCGCTTTTCAAAAATAAATGTATTTAAGGGATATTCGGTTAAACGGATTCAAAAGCTTCGCCGAAACCACCTCGATCACCCTGGATGAGGGAGTGACCGCCATCGTGGGACCCAATGGTTGCGGCAAGAGCAATATCGCCGAGGCCATCCGTTGGGTGCTGGGGGAGCAGCGTGCCAAATCCCTCCGGGCGGGAAGCATGCAGGACGTCATTTTTCAGGGAACCGATGCGCGCAAACCGGTCAGCCTGAGCGAGGTCTCCCTGGTTTTCTCCAATTGTGAGGCGGAACTGGGGACCGCTTTCAACGAAGTCGAAATCAAGCGGCGGGTGACGCGCGAGGGCGGCAGCGATTATTACCTCAATGGCAAGAATTGCCGCCTGAAAGACATTCAGCGCCTGTTCCTCGATACGGGCATTGGGCAGGTTTCCTACTCCTTCATGCTGCAAGGGCAAATCGACCAAATCCTTTCCACCAATCCGGCCGAGCGGCGCACCATTTTCGAGGAGGCCGCCGGTATTTCCAAATACAAGGCGCAACGGCGCGAAGCCCTCAACAAGCTGGCCCTTGTCGATACCAATCTGGCCCGCGTAACCGATGTCATGGAGGAGATTTCGCGGCAAATCGGCTCCCTCAAGCGGCAGGCTTCCAAGGCCCTGCGCTACCAGCGGTTCAAACGCCGCCTGACCCATCTCGACCTGGCTTCCGGGGCCCGCAAATACAGTGGCTTGAACGAGTCCATCACCGGTCTGGAGACGGAGGCCGCCGGTCTCCGCAAAAAAGCGCAGACCTTGGGCGCCAAGATGGAGTCGAAGGAGAGGCAATTGACTGAAAAAAAAGACCGGCGGAGCGCCCTCTATGACGATTTGCAGGAGACGCAGCAGACCGTTTTCAATCTTTCCTCGGAACGAGAGCAGGCCCAGAACCAGTCGGAATTTGCCCTCGTTCGGGCCAAGGATTTGCGGGACCGTATCGTCGAGCTGGAAAAAGAGTTGGCCAACATCGGCGAACGCAAAAGTAACCTGGCCCAACGAGCTGCCGGGGATACCCGCCAGAGGGAGGACCAGGCCAACGAGCTGGGAGGTTCGGACGACGTTTTCAAGGAGCGCAATGACGAGTTGATGCAGTCGCAGGAAAGGCTCAGCCTATCAGAGGCCGGGTTGCAGCAAAGCAAGCAGGATTTGCTCATGGCCGAGAGCAGCCTCACCCGCCTGCGTTCCAACTGTACGACCCTGGAGGTCGATCTAAAAACCTATCAGGTGCGCCATGCCAATTTGAGCGAAGAGGTTTACCGTTTGAAAGAGGAGAGCCTTTTGCTGGAAAAGGATTCGAAAGAAATCCAGGCCGCTCTCAAAAAACGCAACAAGGATAAGGACAAGGAAAACGGCCAACTGGAAAAGTTGCGGGAAAACGCGGTTGCCACGCAGGATAAGTTTCGGGATTTGCAGGGGGAAATCCAGGAGACTGATCGCGGTTTGGCCGGCATCTCGGCCCGGATCGGCATTCTTAACGGTTTGCAGGAAAAACTGGAGGGTTTCAGCGAGGGCGCCAAAGCCATTTTACAGGGAAAACTGGACGGTTTACTGCCCGGCGACGCATTTCAACTGCTAAGTAAAAACCTGAATGTGGAGAGCGATTACACGGAAGCGCTGGTTGCCTTGCTGGGACCGGCGGTGGACACCATTGTCATCAGCGACTCGGGAAAAGTGGTTCCGGTTACGGAGGAACTGGAATCGCGCAAACTCGGACGGGCCTGCCTGCAAATCGCGGCCCAATCAACCCCCGCATCGCGCAAAGGTAAAGGAAAGGTGAAACTCCCCTCCTGGCTGGTTCCGGCAGGCGCGGTGGTAAAACCCAAAAACAATTCCGCCGGCCCGCTGACGGAAAGCCTTTTCGCGGATTGCTATTTTTGCGACAGTCTAGGCGATTTCCTCGATTTTTGGAAAGAAAACCCGAATTTCTCTTTTCTGTTGACGGCCACCAAGGGCGGCGAGCTGGTGGACCGCCGAGGTCTTGTTTACGGCGGCCATAAACGCGGTGAATCGGCCACCTATCTCCAGCGCAAGGCGGAACTGGCCAAATTGAAAAAAGCGGAAGGCAAAGAGGAGAAAAAACTGGAGGGTTTACGCCTCAAATCCGCTAAGGCGCTGGAAAAACTGGAAAAGGACGAACAGGCCGTGGAAACCCAGCGTTCCCGGTTGATGGAAACGATTCAGGAAATTTCCGCCGCCCAGGCCCAGGAGCAGAACACACTTCAAAACATCGAGGAGAATAAGCGCAAATCTCAATTTTCAGAAAAAGAATTGGTCGCTCTGGAACACCATCGGGACGATTCCCAAAGCAGGTTGGAAAAAGCGCAGAAGGAGTTGGCCGCAGGGGAGTCTCAGATTGACGGTTTGCGTGAAAAAATCATTACGTTGGAAGGCGACGTGGAGCAATTTCGAGAGAAGCGCGACCAGAAACGAGAGAGATTGGCCGAGGCTCGTTTGGAAGTTGCTGAGCTGCGGCAGCGGTTGGCTTTGATCGATCGCGGACTGGGGGAGATCGATAGCCAAACGGCTGAATTGTCGCAATTAAAGATCAGCCGGGAGCAGGAGATCGACACTCTTGGGGAGCAGATCGCGGCCCTCGAAAAAACGGCCTCAGATGAGGCGGCCAAAGTCAGTGAAATCGAAAAAACCCTGGCCGCTGCCAAGGAATCGCTGGAGAAAAACCGCCTCACTTATTTTGCGGCCGAAAATGAAATCAAGTCGGAGGAGGAAACGCTCTCCTTGCAGCGTGAGGAACACCGGGCGGCAGAGGGCGCTTTGAACCGGCATGAGGTTCGCCTGGCCCGGGAAAATTCCGAAATTTCATTTCTCCTCGAAGAGGCGCGGCGCGAGTACCAGATTGAATTGCCTAACGTTGATTGGAAAAATGAACTCTGGCAGGCCGGGGAGCTGGCCCGCCAACGCGTCCGGCTGGACCTGGACGATGCCGACGCTGTGGAAAAAGTGGAGAAAGAAAAGGAGTTGGGCGAACCCACCGAGGAAGACTTGCAAGCTTTGCAGGAAACCGATTGGAATGAAATTGCGGAAGAGGTCGAGTCCCTACGCGGGAGGCTCGCTTCGATGGGGCCGGTCAACTTGATTGCGATCGAGGAGTATCGGGAGTTAAAAGAGAGACACGAATTTTTAAAGGAGCAGAGCGACGACCTGTGGAAGTCCAAGGAGCAATTGCTGGAGGCGATCGATAATATCAACCAGACCTCGCAGGGTTTGTTCGAGGAAACCTTTACCCAGGTGCGAAAAAATTTCAGCTATACTTTCGACGCTCTTTTCGGGGGTGGTTATGCCGATCTCCAATTGATCGACAAAGAGGATGTTCTCGAATCCGGCATCGACATTACCGCCCGCCCACCCGGAACACGTTTGAAGACGTTAGCCCTTCTCAGCGGCGGCCAAAAAACGATGACCGCGGTGGCCCTCCTTTTTGCTATTTACATGGTAAAACCAAGCCCCTTTTGCATGCTTGACGAACTCGATGCGCCGCTCGACGACGCCAATATCGGGCGCTTTGTAGCGATGTTGCAAAATTTCACCAAATACTCCCAATTCATCATCATAACACACAACAAACGCACCATTGCGGCAGCCGACAGCATTTACGGAGTAACCATGCAGGAAAAAGGCATTTCCAAGCTCATCTCGATGCGCTTCAACAAAGAAACCGGCGCCACCGAGGAAGTTGCCTGAATCGATTTTGAAAACCCGGAAGGGCCAAAAACAATTATTGAAAATTATATTCAGCTTGAATTGTTTCGGTGCGAACCTATCGCTTTAAAAATGATGAAGATAGTGGTATGAAGGGATTCAAAATTCATTTGTTCCTTTGGGGGGCTTTTTTGTTGCTTGGAATGGTTAGCGCTCCCGCCGCTTCCGACACTCCAATTCCCTATAAGGAACTCGGATTAAAGACGGAAGGCGGTCCGTGGAGATTTTATCCGGCGAACAACCCGTATCCGTCATTGCCCAAAGTGCTGTTGATTGGTGACTCGATCACCAATCACTACCGCATGAATGTGGCGCAGCATTTGCAGGGCAAGGCCACGGTGGACAGTTGGGTAACAGCGGCCAATCTGGCCAATCCGGACCTTCACGATGATTTGACAAAAGTGATCCAACAGGAACTCTATGACGTTATTCATTTCAACATAGGATTGCATGGGTGGGCTGAGGGGGATATACCTGAGGGTCAATACAAACCCTTGTTAGTTTCCTATGTGAAGGTTATCAAAAAACAGGCTCCGGGAGCGCTATTGATCTGGGGAAGCACTACAACCTATCTCAAATTCGATTTAGTGAAAAATTAGATTGTCAAGCGGCGTGATAGAGGTAGCATTAACTTATGCAACTTAATGATGAACAATGGGATGTGATTAGAAAACATTTTCCTGAAGAGACCCCAATACCGG
>JAJFLT010000074.1 GCA_021772555.1 Opitutales bacterium
CGTGGCCGCCGATGGGCCTGACGACCGGGATGCCTTTAGCCAGAAGTTGGTCGCCCAAGTACTGCACCTGCCCGACACGGGCATGAATGTGGTTTTCATCAACCGATTCGGCAATGCCAATGGCGAGGGCTTCCATGTCGCGTCCAGCCATCCCGCCATAGGTGTGGAGGCCTTCGTAGATCACGACCATATTTCTGGCTTTGTCGAAAACCTCTTCGTCATTAAGGGCCAGGAAACCGCCGATATTGACCATGGCGTCTTTTTTGGCGCTCATGGTGGCACCATCGGTCAATGAGCAAATTTCCTTCACAATGGTCGCCGTGGAGAGGTTTTCGCAGCCTTGTTCCCTCTCCCTAATAAAATAGGCGTTTTCCGCCACCCTGGTCATGTCATGGATGATAGGAATGCCGTGTTTCTGCGTCAGCTCGCGCAAATCCCGGAGGTTCTGGAGGGAAATTGGCTGTCCGCCCGCCATGTTGACGGCAGTGGCAATACAAACGTAGGGAATTCTCTCCGGGCCATATTTTTTTATAAGCGCCTCCAGCTTGTTCAGGTCCACATTGCCTTTAAAAGGGTGTTCGCTCTCGGGATCGTGCGCTTCATCGATAATGATGTCGGCAAACTTCCCACCGGCCAGTTCCTGATGCAGTTTTGTGGTGGTGAAGTACATATTGCCCGGAATGATGTCGCCCGGTTTGATCAGTATCCGCGAAATGATGTGTTCGGCGCCGCGACCCTGGTGTGTCGGCACGATAAACTTGTAGCCATAGTAGTCCTGAACCGCCTTCTCCAGATGGTAGAAATTGTCACTGCCGGCGTAGGATTCGTCACCCCTCATCATACCCGCCCACTGTTGGTCGCTCATGGCGGAAGTGCCGCTATCGGTGAGCAAATCAATGTAGACGTTCTTTGATTTGAGCAAAAACGTATTAAAACCAGCCTCGCTAATGGCACCTTCGCGCTCTTCAGGGGTGCTCATCTTGAGCAGCTCGACCATTTTGATTTTATAAGGCTCAGCCCAGGAGCGCTTTCTTTGTTGGGATGACATAATATTTTTCTCCTTTAAATGTTCAATCACGGATGAACACCGTTTTCTTTATGATACCTGCGATTTTATGACACATTAGGGTAAAAGTCGAAGATTTTGATCAGATTTTCGGTGGATTTGAACATTTATTCAAACGCATCCAACGGAGCCAACGTAACCATTGCCGGTTTCAATCAGTTGTGATAGAATAGGGTTTCTGGTGAAAATTTGCTCAATATCCCGATTTTTCGAAGTATATCTCTAATAATTTACCCCCCGACACGTTGATCCCATGAATGCAGAACGAAAGAAACAACCCGAAAATCCCGGAATGAGGGATGAAGTATCCGATGACAGACAGCAGTGGATTCGCTCCCTGGTTGAGCGGCATGGGAGTCCTCTCACTCGATATGCAAGAACTTTTACCGGCGATATGGAAAGCGCCCGCGATGCGGTGCAGGAGACTTTTTTGCGCCTTTGCCGTGAGGATGCGGCCAAAATCGCAGACCATTGCAAGCCTTGGCTCTATAAGGTTTGCCGCAGTCGGGCGCTCGACTATCTGCGCAAGGAGGGTCGAATGATTCCGGTCGATAATTCCCTGCTGACGCTCAACGAGGCTCCCGGTCCCTCTCCATCGGCGGATTTGGAGAAGAGCGAGAAGGTGGAATCGGTTATGCAGGTCATCGAAACGCTGCCCCCCAACCAGAAAGAGGTGGTGCGCCTTAAATTCCAGAATGATCTGAGCTACAAGGAAATTGCCGAGGTGACGGGATTGTCGGTGACCAATGTCGGTTTTCTGCTCCATGTGGCCTTAAAATTTATACGAAAACAAATCCGGGGAGAGGCCGAACTGATGCCCGAATCCCGTGGAGAAACTTGAAACTACTTATCATGAATTCTGACGATCCAAAATTGACCGCCTACGCGCTGGGGGAACTCTCCGGGGAAGAGGCTATTGAATTTGAACGAATGCTGGCCGACGACGAAGGCTTGCGAGAAGCGCTCAAAGAAATTCAAGAGACCGCCGGCATGGTGCGTGTGGCCTTGGGCGATGAGAGCGCGTCCATCCTCACGACTAAGGAGGAAGATCAGATGATTGCTACCGCCATCGAGGGCGACGAAGAGCCGGAAGCAAAGATGGTGCGAGTTCCTTTTTATCGCAACCCGGCTTACATGAGCTTGGCAGCGGCGTTGGTGATGATATTCGGTTTGTTGGGATTGATAACATCAATGAGCATTCCTGCTTATAATAAGGATAAGCCCACTGTTCATGTCGTAGATACTAAGAAACCCCGCGTTGTTCGGCATCTAATGGAACCGACGCCACCACCGGCTTTATCGGCAAACGAATTGAATTCTAGTAGGGATCAACAATTTGCGTATTCTACTCAGCAAAAAGTAGCGGGATTAGACAAAAATAAAAGTCGGAAAGAAAGCGGAGCAGTCATCGAAAAAGGTATTCGGACCAGAGCTTCTCTTTCTGAAATAGAATCTCAACTTGCTCGGGGAAATGAGGATTCGATGTCGCTAACAATGTCGAGCGAACCGAAGATCCTTCCTCCTGAAACACCCATTTCCTATGAGCCCATTACTCCGGTTCGTGATGGGGAGTTCAATACGGAGGCGTATGATTCGATTGAGGATAATTCTTTTTTGCTGGTTGAGCACAGTCCGTTGTCCACTTTTTCGATTGATGTGGATTCGGCGGCTTATGCCAATGTCCGGCGGTTCATCAATGCCCGTCAGCGCCCCCCTAAGGATGCGGTGCGGATCGAGGAGTTGGTTAATTATTTTCCTTATGAGTATGCCCTCGCGGAAAGAAATGAGCATCCGTTGAAGATCAATGTGGAGGCTGCCTCGGCGCCTTGGCAAGAGGAGCATCGGCTGGTGCGGGTGGCCTTGAAGGGCAAGGAAATCGATTGGGAAGAGCGGCCCGCCAGCAATGTCGTTTTTTTACTCGATGTGTCGGGTTCGATGCAGTCGCAGAACAAGCTTCCGTTGGTCAAGCAAAGTGTGGAATTGCTGGTACGGAAATTCGGACAACGGGATCGGGTGGCCATCGTTACTTATGCGGGGCAATCGCGGGTGGCTTTGCCCTCGACCACGGCGGACAACACCGAGACCATTTTGCACGCCATCGGTAATTTAACCTCCGGGGGCTCGACCCTCGCCAGCGCGGGTATCGAGGACGCTTACAAGATCGCTGAAAAGCACTTTGTCGACGGAGGGAATAATCGCGTCATTCTCTGCACGGACGGCGATTTCAACGTAGGCGTGACCAATCGTGGGAGCCTAGTCGATTTAATTGAGAAAGAAGCAAATAATGGTGTCTATTTGACAATTCTCGGTTTCGGCATCGGCAATTACAAGGATGCCACGCTGGAGGAGCTTTCGAACAAGGGAAACGGCAATTACGGCTATATCGATACCCTGAGGGAGGCGCGCAAGGTGTTCGTCGAACAGGTTGCCGGGACTATGGTGACGATCGCCAAGGATGTTAAAATCCAGGTCGAGTTCAATCCGGCCAAGGTGCAGGCCTACCGTCTCATCGGATACGAAAATCGCCGCCTGGCCGCGCAGGACTTCAACGACGATAAAAAGGATGCCGGTGAAATCGGAGCCGGGCATACCGTGACCGCTTTTTACGAAGTCGTTCCGGCCGGGATGGATTGGGAAGCTCCCGGAGTCGATCCTCTCAAATACCAGAAACCGGTCCCAAAACTGGAGGCGACCAGCAGCGACGAATTATTGACCGTTAAACTGCGCTATAAGCTGCCGGAGGCGGACGAGAGCACATTTTTAGAGGAGCCTTTTGTCGATACGGGAAATGCTTTTGCAAAGGCCTCGGAGGATTTCCGTTTTGCCGCCGGAGTGGCCGCTTTCGGCATGATCCTGCGGGATTCTCCCTACAAGGGAAACAGTGGATTTGCTCTGGTGCGTGAGATCGCCGAGGGTGCCCAAGGGAATAATCGCGGGGGTTATCGCTCTGAGTTTCTCCACCTCATTGACCAGGCGGAAATGGTTTTGGCAATAAAATTACCGCTGTAAATCGGGAGCGAAAAAGGTAGGAAAGCGAACCGGCGGCGGCACAGGTTGTCGCTGGAATTGGCCTCCGTGGTGAAAACCTGAAGAAACAATGTGCGAACCGGATTGGGTAGAATTATCGCAGTCATTTAAGCGATTTCCCCGGTGATAGGTGGCAGAAGATCTAGTCCTGTGGTGGGGCGCAGGACGGCCCGCAAAGCCAAAATGACCCGTAGTGGGAAACCGATAAACATAATTTGGGCGGGAAAAATTATAAAAAGAATTGCTACCCCGGTAATAGGAGCGTCTTTCCGCCCTCCTGGCCCGATATTCTGCTTCCCTAACCCGCACTTCCAATTGGGCAACCCGCTGCTCATCGGCCTGCTGCTCCAGCTCTTTGGAACGCTCTTTGAGGGTTGCCGCAAGTTGATCGGAAACATCCACCTCTGGATACCTCCGCCGGAAATCGCGCCAGAATTCGAGCCGCGTGTAGGCTGATGAAGCCAGAAAATCGGGGCTTGTCAGCTTGTCCTCCTTCTTGGCCAGGCCCTGTGCCACCCGGTTACGGATGCGTTCTTCCACCAATCGGGCCGCCCGTTCCCGTTTCTGCTTCTGTTTATTGAGCTCCACCAAGCTCTCTTCTTCGCTCAATATGTCGAGACGGGTAGCTTTACCGTCAATCAAAGTTACTTCGCCGCGGTCGAAAAACAGAACCTGTTTGTTTTTTAAAATGATTATTCCATTGGGTCGTCCCAGAACTTCCTTTATGCGTTCTGCGGAGTCGCCGGTTTGCAACTCGACCGCAGACAGGTCCCCCAAAGGCAAAAGAAATAGGATAGCCAGCAAAGGAATAGTGGATGAGCGGCGTTGACGTGATATCATCATGGTAAAGATTTGACGTGGCCCGAGCTAATTTTATTCAAAAATATTTTAATTTTCACCATGGAGCAACCGTTTTATTTGCGCCTGTCTAAGAATCAGGGTAGTGCTGGAGCCGGAATTGGTGCCGCGCAGCGATCTGTTTTTAATTCAATATCGGTTCTCAGGATTGCCGGGCCCTTTGCCAGATGGCCGCTTTGTAAAACCCTGGCCCGCAATCCGCCACGGCCGCGAAGCAGTTTAAGGGCGCCAGAACCAAGGCTGTGATCCATCCAGGAACAGGGCGCGCAGTGTTTGGTTCCGCGAAAGACGGTTTCCCCGATAGCGAATTCATGACCGATCAATTCCGTGACTGGCACCCCGGATAGAACCACGTTGCGGCGCAACGCGGCGGGA
>JAJFLT010000075.1 GCA_021772555.1 Opitutales bacterium
AGGGCCTTCCCCCGCAGCTTGGCCACGGTGGCGAAAACGATGTGCCCGCCATCCAGCACCGGGATGGGCAGCAGGTTCAAAATGGCAAGGTTGATGTTGAGCAGGCAGGTGAACCAGATAACCAGTCGCACATCGATCATGGAAAAAGTGTGAATGACACGCACGATGCCCGGAGGTCCGCTCATATTACGGATGCTGATATCGGATTTTGGGCTGACCAGACTGCCGAGCACTTGCAAAGTGGTTTTGGCAATGCTGATGAATTGATCGACCGGATTTATGTGTATGATTATGGACCGGCTCTTCCATCCCACTCCCATCATGGGAGTTTCTCGGGGAGGCTGGATTTCCACGTTTGTATCTCCGAGGATAGCTATTGTCCGGTAGTGATCACCGTTTTCGATAGTCAGGTTGAGGTTTTCCATATTTTCATCGTCAATCTTTCCAATGAAATCACTCAGAGACCCGACTTCTTTGTCGTTTATGCGGCGGATGGTTTCTCCCGGTTGCAGGTTTCCGAAAACAAAGCCGGTGCGGTCCTCAATCTCATGAACCTTGAGGGTGGAGGGTGTGTTGAGATCTGCCGGAGAACCCCTATTTCCACTTTCGTAAAAAGGCTGCACGAGAAGGCTTGCCTGCCGGTTGCCGTCTTCGACCTGTAATTTGCCCAATGGTTTGGTTCGCGCCACCATCTCCGCTTTGAGGGAGACTTCGAATACCTCCGCGCCGCGTTCGATGGTCAATTGCATAGGTTCCTCTTTTTTTTCCCTCAGGTGGTAAACCAGAGCGGTAGAACTATATAACTTTTTCCCGTCGACAGAGACAATCCGGTCGTTCTCCCGCAGATCTGACCTATGGGCGGGGGATCCTTCCTGAACGCTGCCAATGATGAGGGAGTGGGCCGGCGAAATACCCGGCAGCCGCATGCGGTCACTGGAATTTACCTGGGATAGCTTCGGATAGACCACGATGTCCCGCGTTTCACCATTTCTTTCGATGGTAAAGACAGCCTTTGGATTGCCGTCCGAATCGCGTCCCGAGCCGGTGAAAATGGAATGTTGTATCTCGGAAAAATTGGCCACTTTGATGCCGTCGATGCGCAGCACTTTGTCGCCTGCTTGCAGCCCCGCGAGGAAGGCCGGTCCGGGGACTTCGTTATCTTCATCGAGTTGCACAGTCGGATCCACGAAACCGATGATGACGGATTGGGCGCCCTCACTGGAGGGTTGCCCGAATGCCCACAGGACACAGGCCAGGAAAAAAGCGAAAATAATATTAAACACGGCACCCATGACAGCGACGATGACCTTGTCCGTATAGCTAATGGGCGGCAGTTCATCGGCTCCATCCTCAGAACCGCCCTCGATGGCGCCCATATCGGCCAATTGGGGTAGGGCGACATAACCACCCAGCGGAAGGGCGGAAATGCGGTAATCCACACCGTCGCGCGTCCAGCCGAATAATTTGGGCCCGAAACCGATGGAGAACCGGTCAATTTTCAATCCTCGGCGGCGGGCAGCAAGGAAGTGCCCCATCTCATGAACGAAGATCGATCCTCCGAAAAAGAAGAAAATAAGAAAGATGGCCCAGAAATTGGAAAAAATTTGGCTTATGAATGTGGGGTCAGAATTCATGTGTCTCAATCAAATCTCTACTCATGCGCCGGGCGGACTGATCGATGTCCAGCACTTCCTGCAGGTTGGCGGGTTCAAAATTATCTACCTTTTGCAAAGTATGGTCAATCAATTCACCGATACCGGGATAACTGATTTGTTTGTCCAGAAAAGCTTCCACCGCAACCTCGTTGGCCGCGTTGAAAATCGCTGGCGCCGCCCCGGCCGCTTCCATAGCTTCCCGAGCCAGCCGCAGGCAGGGAAATTTCTCCAGGTCCGGTGGATGGAATTCGAGGTTCATGGTATCTTCAAAGGTCAATGTCTGTTCTACTCCGGGTTTTCTTTCCGGGTAGAGCAGAACGTGCTGTATGGCAAAGGTCATGGAGGGGGGAGAGAGTTGAGCCAGGATGGAACCGTCCACATACTCCACCATGGAATGAACGATGCTCTGTGGATGGACGACCACCTTTATCTGCTCAGGTTCCATCCCGAAAAGCCAGCGCGCCTCGATGAGCTCCAATCCTTTGTTGGCCATGGTGGAAGAATCCACCGTGATTTTCGCTCCCATCGACCAGTTGGGATGCTTGAGCGCTTCCCGCGGAGTGATGGCGGCCATCTCTGCCACCGACAGGTTGCGGAACGGACCTCCCGAGGCGGTCAGGATTATACGCTCGACTTCATGATCGGGAGCGCCGTTGAGGCATTGAAAAACGGCATTGTGCTCGCTGTCCACGGGCAGGACCCGCACGCCGCCAGCCTTGGCCGCTGCCATAACGAATTTTCCCGCCAGAACGAGCACTTCCTTGCTCGCCAAGGCGATCTCCTTGCCGGCCTCGATCGCCGCCAGGGTAGGGTGCAGTCCCATCGTTCCAACCACCGCCACCACCACGACATCCGCATCTGGCAGGGTGGCCAACCGGTTGAGGCCCTCAATTCCCGAAGAAAGATTCACCTCCTCGCCGAATAGCCCCGATTGGCGGGCTTGGGCGCAGGCTTCGTCATCAAACAGGGCCACATTGCGCAGCCCAAATTCCTCGGCGATGGCCGCCAACGGCTCGGCCCGGCTCCCACCGGCGATACCCACAAGCTGCAAACGGTCGGAGTTGGCCCGGATCACGCGCAGGGAATTTTCCCCGATCGATCCGGTGGCTCCCAGGAGTACGACGCCTCTTTTGCTCATTTGCTAAAGTAGAATAATGAGGATCAGCATATAACCGGCAGGGGCGCCCAATAGTATGCTGTCCACCAGGTCGAAGGCGCCGCCGATACCGGGGATGAAATCCCCCGAATCTTTTACTTTGGCCTGTCGTTTGACAATGGATTCAATTAAATCGGAAACCACCGCCACGATCCCAAGGGGAATTGCGGCCAGACCGGCTTTCCACCAGACAAAACCTTCCGGTAACCATACGCTGAAAATCACGGTATAAAGCGCGCTCACGACGACAGCCACCGTGACGCCGCCTACAGCGCCTTCCCAGGTCTTGGCCGGACTGACTTTGGGGGCCAACTTTTTGCGGCCGAATTTCATGCCCACCAGGAGCGCACCCACATCAGTAAACTTGACCGTTGCGACGATCCAGACGGCCAGAAATATACCGCTGCGTTCCGACTCGCAGAGGCGAATGGCCTGGACCAGAAAATGCAGCAAATAGGGGACAAATAATATCCCGAACATGGTCGCCATGAGGGAGTGCAGGGCTCGCCCTCCTTTTACACGGGTTAATGCGCCGCAGGAACAGACGATGGCGGAGAGGGCAAGAACGGGAAAATCGGGCAGATAAAATGAGCCAATTATAATCAATAAACCGCAAATCAGCCCCAGTTTTCGGAGGCAGTGAAAACCGATTTTACCTATCAGCCGGTAGAGTTCCTCCTGGGATAAAAGAGCCAACAGGGCGAGCAACCAGACCCCCGCCTGGACTCCGAGCAAGATAAGGGCCAGGATCACCAGTGACCATAACCCGAGGGTGCTTGTCAGTCGTTTTGTCACGGGTTCAAAGCGGGTTCCTGGGGGTCGTGCCGGACCTGGGCGCCGGTTTTGCCGAAACGGCGCTCGCGTTTCCAATAGAAATCCATCGCGGATCGGAATTCTTCTGGGCCGAAATCGGGCCACAGGATCGGCGTAAAAAGCATTTCCGCATAAGCGCTTTGCATGAGCAGGAAGTTGCTCAGCCGGGTTTCTCCCGAGGTGCGGATGATGAGGTCGGGATCGGGCAGGCCCGCGGTGGACAAGTACCGGGCAAAAATCGGCCAGTCCAGTTTTTCCACCTCGGCTTCTCCCTTCCGCACGGCCGTAGCATAGGATTTGACCGCGTCGAGCACTTCGTCGCGCGCTCCGTAGTTAAGGGCCAGAACGAGGGTTTGCCCGGAGAAGTGAGAGGTTTTCTGGATGACTTCATCCAAGGCCAAACGCACTTTATGCGGAAGCTTGTCCGTCCGTCCAATGGTGCTAAGACGCACCCTTTTCTCTATAAGGGTGGCCAGTTCGCGGTGCAAAAAACGCTCCAGCAGGTTCATCAAAGCGGTGATTTCGGAATCGGGCCGTTGCCAGTTTTCGACCGAGAAAGCATACAGGGTGAGATACCGGATGCCGATGTCCCCCGCGCATTCGACAATCCCGCGAACATTTTGCACGCCCCTGCGGTGGCCTTCAATCCGCGGAAGACCGCGATTGACCGCCCACCGCCCATTGCCGTCCATAATAATGGCGACATGCTCGGGCGGGTTGTTGGGGCTGTTTTCTGTTGGTTCCGGCACGGCGTTGGTATATTAAAATAAAAAATTTGCTCTATATATTGATAAAGTTGTGGATTGGCTGAGAGTTGGTTGATCTCATGTCCAAAAATTCCACCCAATTCTGCAGCAACCTTCAACCTTTAAGCCATCGAGTGAAAAAGGCAAAACGAAAAGAGAGCCTACTTTGGTCGTATATAGGGTGACATGAATGCATAATTTCCAATTGTGGGGCAAAAATTTGACAATCGCGGACATTTCTTCAAAATAGAGAGTATAATGACGGCTGCTTTATCAGGGGAAGAAATTGAAGCGGCCTTAGCCGGTTTGCCGGGCTGGCGTCTGCAAGAGGACAAGATTTTTAAATCCTACCAATTCAAGGATTTCAGGGAGGCGATGTCTTTTCTCTTGCGGGTGGCCTTCGAGGCAGAGGCTCTCAACCACCACCCGGAATTGTTCAATATCTACAATAATGTAGAGGTGCGACTGAACACCCACGACGCCGGCGGCAAAGTTACGGCCAGAGACATTGTCCTGGCGGGAAAAATTGAGGAATTGACTTGAGCCCGGATGCCTTTCCTGGAGATGGTCGTAATTTTGGATTAAGCTGTCGCCCGTTATTGGAAGTTACGGCATTGGCCGACACCGGTACGGGTTAATCGTACACCTTTTTGCAAACTTTTCATCCTACGTCAACAAATTAACCGTTATCATACAAATCAATGCATCCTTATATAGAAAAAGTCATAAAAATCGTCGATGCCCGCAACCATAGCGAGCCTACTTTTTTACAAGCCTACCGGGAAGTTTTGCACTCCCTAGATGAGGTCGTCCATGAATATCCGGAGGTCGAGGAATTCAACCTCCTGGAGCGCATGTGCGAACCGGAGAGGCAAATCATTTTCCGGGTCGTGTGGCAGGATGACGAGGGCAACGAAATCGTCAACCGTGGCTTTCGCACCGAGTTCAACAGCGCCCTTGGTCCCTATAAGGGCGGGCTGCGTTTCCATCCCACGGTGAACATGGGCATCGTCAAATTTCTCGGTTTCGAGCAGGTCTTCAAAAACAGCCTGACCGGTTTGCAGATCGGGGGCGGCAAAGGTGGCGCGGACTTCGACCCGAAGGGAAAATCGGATGCTGAGGTGATGCGTTTTTGCCAGGCTTTCATGAGTGAACTGTTCCGCTATATCGGAGCCCATACCGACGTGCCTGCGGGTGACATCGGCGTGGGGGCGCGGGAAATCGGCTTTCTCTTCGGCCAGTATAAGCGGCTCACCAATCGCTATGAACTGGGGGTCATCACGGGTAAATCGGTGGGCTGGGGAGGTTCCCTCGTGCGCAAGGAGGCGACCGGTTTCGGCACCGTCTATTTTGCCCAGGAAATGCTGGCTGTCCAAGAGGAGGGCTTTGAGGGCAAAACCTGCGTCGTTTCCGGTTCCGGCAATGTGGCGCTCTATGCCATTCAGAAATTGCACGAATTGGGTGGCAAGGTGATCGCCTGTTCGGATTCCAGCGGCAGCATTTACGATAAAAACGGATTGGACTTCGATACCTTGCATCAAATCAAGGAAATCGAGCGGCAGCGGATCAGCGCCTATCTCGAGCACCATCCAGAGGCGGAATACCGGGAAGGGAAAAAAGTCTGGGATATTCCCTGTGATGCGGCTTTTCCCTGTGCGACGCAAAACGAGCTCAATGGCGAGGATGCGGCCGAACTGGTGAAAAACGGATGCCGTTTAGTCAGTGAAGGGGCCAACATGCCGACCACGCCGGAAGGCATCGAAGTTTTCAAGGAAGCGGGTCTGCTCTATGGTCCGGGCAAAGCGGCCAATGCCGGTGGGGTTGCCGTATCCGCCCTCGAAATGCAGCAAAATGCCAGTTGGGAAACCTGGGCCTATGAAGAAGTCGATGGCAACCTGCACAAAGTCATGAAGGACATCCACCAAAGCTGCCTCCATTACGCGGAAAAATACGGACATCCCGGCGATTACGTCTGCGGAGCCAACATAGCAGGCTTCCTCCGTGTAGCCGACGCCATGGTGGCCCATGGCCTAGTTTAGCTTTAGAGCGCATAGATTTTCTAGATGGGTTCTTGGCGGCTAATCGATGTTTTATTTGCATATTGAGTCGAACAAACTGGGACTTACAAAAAAACTATTATTGAAACTTTAGGCAAATGAACTTGCTGAAAATAGTAATATTATTCCTGGCCGTAATTATATTTAATTCTTGTCTAGAGAAGAAAATCGAATATACTGAATATGTTTTTGGGGGCAAAGAAAATTTAAAATTCATTCAAGATTCTGAAAAAATTTTACTTTCGGTTGTTTTTAAGCCTCCAATTAAACCTGATAAATATGCCAGAGAGAATCCTGGCGAACCTTTACCAGATATTGATTTTGGTATTGAAAAATACATAATTACAGCAGGACCAGTTTTAGTTAGTAAGTCAGACATGGAACTATTGAAACGCATAGTTTTGTTGGACTCATCTTACTTGTATGGTGAAAATGTTGGTTCACGTTTATGCTATGCAATTTATAGTCTTCGTGCGGACTTTATTACTAACAATGAAATCATTACATTAATGATAGATTTACAAACGAACCAGATGGGAGTATATAAGGACGGGGTGGATATTAATGATGCTGTAATTTGTTATATTGATAAAATACATGATGTGATAACAAATATTTATTCAAACGCCTTCCCCGCCCAGACTCTATCAATTGCATATCAAAACGGCGGATGCCGTTAAAAAATAATATCCGTGGCGAGGGATTAACAATACGTTGGTTGATGCAGAATTCTGGTCATAACTGAAGACGGAAATATATCGATTGTCTGCCGTCTTCGCTATGACTGACAAAGTCTTTAGTGTTACTGAGCGAAGTGCCGGTGCGTGGAGCCGCCAAGCTGAAACCTCTGACCCATGTTTCTTCATAACCGCGGAGGGCCAATTTTATTGGCGCGCCTAGATTCATACCATTTTCACCTGCAGGGTAAAGAAATCCGCTGGTGCCCAGAATATAGAAACTGCCGCGAGCATCTTGAAAGATAGAACAGAATCTTCCGATTTCCTCAGGCAAAGTTTGCTCGTAAAGCTTTTCGCCTTTGATTTGATAGAGATTATGGACGCGCTAGGGGTCCCGGAATTGTATAAGCGGTGAATACCCCTTCCGTCGTTCGAACAATTCGACAAAGTGCCAACCCCAGGCGTTACATCCGTCGCCCGTTGCTCCATTGTCGCTAACGACATCGAATTTCACAATATGAGGGTTTTCATCCCCCCATTGGTTATTTACGACAAAACCAGCCAAAAAGAAAAACAGGATTCTTTTCATGATTATCTAACTTCAATCGTTTAATAAGTGATGTGCACTAAAGATACAAATGATCAACGTTCAAATAGAGCAAGAGGATTTTTGAAATTGAGGATTCCACTATATCTTTGTTAGTCTATAGATTTGAGTGGCCGGTAATTGCGAAAAATTACTAAATTTAATAAACGTTATTATGAATTATAAATGTTGACTTCTTTGTATTTCCGTTTTTTCTGGACCGAGGATTTCTAATGCTGAATGAAGATGATATAGTGATTGTGAGAACCTTCAACGGTTCTCTAAATACTCCTAGCGATTATGATGATAATGAGAATTATTGGAGGTTAATTGGGTTTAAGGGAGTTGTTGTTAAGAGTTCTAGTGAAAAGTCGCTTTATGCTAGTTTCACCAGTGAGAAGAGGGTTCTAATAAGGTTTGAGAAGAATATACTTAAATTAGGTTTGGAATGCCATAATGATATTGAAAATGCTTTATGGTTTCTTGAACAGGATGTAGAGATTCTTGATAAGACTAAAAATAAATAATGGAGGGCACGCCGTAGTAGAGGAGATGTCAATTGATGGCAAACTTATAATTGAATCTACGGGTTTAATAACCTTTATGAACTGGATTTGAATTCTGAACCTTGACCCTTTTGCAGTCAAATAACACCTTTACGGAAATTCAAATTATGAACAGAAAGATTCGAATCTCAGGATTAATCGTTATGATGTATGTGTCGATTGCCTTAGTAAAACTGGATGGAGGTTATCTGGTTGCCTGTTCAGATTCGGAATGGGAGAGGGTCTACGAAATTTGTGAAATCGACAAATTAAAGGATGTTTCTGAGAAAATGTCAGCTCCCGTAACCTACCGATTCATTTTGCGAGAGGATCTCTTAAATTTTGAGGTTCTAACATTTTTTATTTTTCCAGATTCGCAAGCTATGGAAGAGCGACGACATTTATATTATTTGGCAGATCTTGAGAAGCAAACGCAATTAACGAGATTGAAAGTTAAAAGAAACATGAAAGGTCATGTTGTTAAGCGAAAGAAGATGGAACGCGCTGTGTCGAAAGACCAACTTCTAAAGTTTTTATATTTTTTAGGGAGAAATGAGTTGTTTT
Organism: Opitutales bacterium; assembly: GCA_021772555.1. Taxonomy (GTDB): domain Bacteria; phylum Verrucomicrobiota; class Verrucomicrobiia; order Opitutales; family UBA2987; genus JAJFLU01. Next base: position 8,800 of record JAJFLT010000075.1, read on the forward strand.
CCTTACCGAAACATCGGGATGCTCTTGAACCTCCCTCGGTACGGACTCTTCATATTCCGGGTTTGATTATTTCTGAGCGAGTTTTTTATGGTGAATACGTTGCGCTTTGCCGGCGGATGAGAAATGTGCCGGGGTCCGCTGCATGCGATATAGAAGTTTTTTTGAGGGAACTTTCTGAAGAAATATTTAGTAAGTGACTTGGGGAGAAAAGAACATTGATGATTTTCAATTTTGTTTTGACTAGCGACTGGTTTTAGTTGGGTCAGGCTCGCTTTTTACCTTCAATTTGTCTGGGAAGGACGAAAAAATTAAACTTTAATCAAACGCATCAAACGGAGCCAACGTATCAATTGACGTTTATGGCGTTTTGCTGTATAATGTCGCTCTATGTTGCAAAAGACCGTAGAAGAAGAGCTTGATCGTCACTCCCGGATGGACTCGGCGGCTGTCAAACCGGATAGGGCCGATATCGAAAGGGTGCACGTTGTGGGTCCGCCCCGTGATCCGCCAACCGCCGTTGGAGAAGACGGGGTGGTGAGCACACGGCCCGCGAATGAAGGTTTCAGGACTAGCCGAAGATCTGATGGTAGCGGTGGAGAATTGTGCCGCAATATAAAATGCCACGGGAAATCCGTAATTACCTCATTCCGGGGACGGCGAAAAAATAGGGTGACGGCTGCGGTTTGCTGTGGTAATTTTATTTTTTGAATTTTTATCAAACTAGATTTTTAAGCTATTAATGACTGAAAGCAGCCAGACCGCCTTGGGTGGGAACCGGATTGAATCCGGCCTCGATGTGCATGCGTTGCGGGCCCGGTTTCCCATTCTCGCTAAACGCATCCGGGACAATTCCTTTGTTTATGTGGACAATGCCGCCACGACCCAGAAGCCCCAGTCGGTGATCGATGTTTTGAACGAGTATTACACCGATCAAAACGCCAACATTCATCGCGGCATCCATTATCTGAGCGAGCAGGCCACGGAGGCTTATGAGGAGGCGCGCTGCCGGGTGGCACGGTTTATCAATGCGCCCAGCGAGCGGCAGGTCATTTTCGTGCGAGGGACGACGGAGGGCATCAACCTGGTGGCGCAAACCTTCGGGCGGCAGCGCATCCGTTCCGGTGACGAGATTCTCATTTCCACCCTCGAACACCATTCCAACATCGTTCCCTGGCAATTGGTGGCGGAGGCGCAGGGGGCGGTCATCAAGGTTATCCCGATCGATGACCGCGGTGTGCTCGATCTCGAGGCCTACCGGGCCCTTCTTAATGAACGGACGCGGATCGTGGCCTTGTCCCATGTTTCCAACGCCATCGGCACGGTCGTCCCCATTGTCGAAATGTGCCGGGAAGCGCACCAAAAAGGCATCCCGGTAGTCGTCGATGGCGCTCAATCGGCCCCGCATATGAAAGTGGATATGCAGGCACTCGATTGCGATTTTTTTGTTTTTTCGGGTCACAAGATATTTGGTCCGACGGGGATCGGCGTCCTCTACGGAAAAGATGAATGGCTGCGCGATATGCCGCCCTACGAAGGCGGCGGCGGTATGATCCAATCGGTTACTTTTGAAAAAACACGCTTTCTCGAATTCCCGGGAAGATTCGAGGCGGGGACCCCGCACATTGCCGGGAGCATCGGCCTGGCCGCGGCCCTCGATTTTGTGGAAGAAATCGGAATCGATAAAATCGCCGCCTATGAAGAGGAAATCCTCCATTACGCTACCGAACAATTCAGCTCTATCGATGGATTGCGCATCCTCGGCACGGCACCGCAAAAAGCAGCCGTCCTTTCCTTCGTCCTGGATGAAGCGCATCCCCACGATATCAGCACGTTTCTGGACCAGGACGGTATCGCCATTCGGGCCGGGCATCATTGCGCGCAACCCCTCATGAAACGCCTTGGAGTGTCCGGAACGGCCCGCGCCTCCTTCAGTATTTACAACACACGCGAAGAAGTGGATAAGGTAGCCGATTCGCTTCGTAAAATAGTGCGATTTTTTAAACGATGAATGAACTTTTCGATCTTTATCAGGAGATCATCCTGGACCACAACCGGCGACCGCGCAATTACCGGACCCTGGAAGAGCCGACCTCTTCGGCGGATGGTTACAACCCCATTTGCGGCGATGAATTAAAGGTGTATTTAAAACTCGATGGCGACAAAATCAAGGACATCAGTTTTCAGGGGCAGGGTTGCGCGATTTCCAAAGCTTCGGCCTCGCTCATGACGGTCGAACTGAAGGGCAAGACTTTGGCCGAGGCAGAGGCCGGGTTCAAACGTTTCCAGGAGATGCTGGCGGAAGAAGTGGATCAGGAGGTTGATTTTCTCGATTTCGGTGACCTCGCTTCCCTCTCCGGAGTGCGCCGTTTTCCCGCCCGTATTAAATGCGCCACCCTGGCCTGGCATGCCCTCGAAGCGGCTGTGCAAGGGCAAGAGGAGGCGACCACGGAATAGCCATTCTTTCCTTTATCGGCCGTAGCGGGCTAGGTGGTTGGTAACTGGTTTTCCTATCAAGGGATCGTTCCGGTACGGCTCCAGCAGGTCCAGTGCGTCGGGGTTGCTCTGCCATAGCCTAAGGGTGTTTACGGCCATCCACTTGTCATCTTTTTTGGGGCTTCGTAGCAGATTCTTGACCACCGATAGTGCTTTGTAGTCATTCATTTCGCTCAACGCCCGGAGCGCGCTTTGACGGACTTTTTTTTCCGGGTCCCTCTGAGCCAGGTTGAGAAGAGCGCTGGATCCTTGGGCAATTTTATTATTTCCCAACGCACTGGCGGCTCTTTCCCGAACTTGCGGATGTCGGTTCCTGCAGCCCAAAAATAGGACCTCCTCGAAACCGGAAAATTTCTGACGGCTGGCCAGGTCGATAACCGATTGAGCCACGCGGTAATCGGTATCTCTTTTCAGGCGGCTCTCACAAAATTTACGAAGATCAAAATAATCGAAGCGGCTGAGGGCTCCGGTGGCATAATAACGTATATTGTCTTCCCCATGGCTGGAAGCGAGTTTTACCAGAGCATCAAAAGCCTCCCGGTTTTCCGGATATTTTTTCAACTGGTTGATGGCGGCATTAGCTTTCTTATAGTCGGAGCTGGACGCATTTTTCAGGGCCTCGGCCAGAAGCGGGTCGGGAATGGCTAAAAGTTTTTTAGTCAAATTTTGAATCGCTTGGCTTTCATTTTGCAGGCTCTCCCATCCGATGGCCCGGTTCCAGTAATCCAGAAGGAGTTCGTTGGACTGGCGGCTGGTGCGGGTTTTCTCCCGTATGCGGGTAGCCAAACGATTCCCTAACAGCGGCTGCAAGTCGGGATCTTTTTCAAAGGCGGCCAGGAGGGGCAGGGCGCGTTCGTCCTCAAGCTTAAAAAGCCGGTTTGCAGCGAGAAAGGCGACGTGTCGGTTTTTTTCCGTTTGCAAAGTCAAGATCAAGTCCTCGGGCGATTGCCGCACGTCCATTTCCAGGAGATTTTTTAATGCCGATAGTCGGATGTGTGGTTGGGGGTGTTCGATCAAATAACGCAAAAGGAGTTTTTCCACCTCCGGTTCCACCTGGTATTCCAACAATGTTTTATTTGAGAGTTGGGAACTGAAGTTTTTCCCTGGATTCTCGAAATCCATTTCCTTTAGAGCCAGTTGGAATTTCATTTGGTTGTATATCAGCAGCCGGAACATTGATTCATCCCAGCCGAGTTTTCGGAA
>JAJFLT010000076.1 GCA_021772555.1 Opitutales bacterium
TGGCCATCGCACTGGAAGAAGTGGGCGACCGGGTGAAACTCATTGCGGGCATCTATTCGGACAGCACCCTAGAGGCCGCCACCATGGCACGGGAGGCGGAAAAAGAGGGCGCGGCGGGTCTTCTCATTTTCCCCCCCACCCTCTTTATGTGGGGCGCTCAATTACGCCCGGAAATGGTGATTGCCCATTTTGAGGCCATTGCCGGGGCCACTTCCCTGCCTCTCATCATTTTTGAATACCCACCCAGCTCCGGCATCGGTTATAAGCCGGAAACGCTGGCCCAGTTGGCCCAAATCGAGAATGTGGCCGGAGTCAAAGACTGGAGCAATGACATCGTGAGCTTCGAGCAGAACTTAAGGGCCTTGCGGGCGCCGGGGCGGCCGGTCGCCATGTTGAGCAGTTTTACAATGTCGCTTTTTTCCAGCTATGTCCTGGGCGCGGACGGCTCCATTTCCGGTATGGGCAGCGTCACGGCGGACCTTCACGCCCAAATGTTCGCAGCGGTGCGGGACGGAAATATGGGTGCCGCCAGGGAGTTCAACGACCAACTCGATCCACTCGTGCGAGCATTTTACGCGCCGCCCTTTGTCGATATGCACAACCGGATGAAGGAGGCCTTGGTACTGTTGGGAAGAATCGACAAAGCGGTCGTGCGCCCGCCATTGCAACGCATTTCAGATAGGGAGAGGGAAAGCATTCGTGAAGCCCTGATCCGGGCACGTCTCCTGATCTGAGTCGTCAATGGGTCTTCTGCGCAACCCAGAAGCGGCATTCATCGGAAAACCCGCGTACTTGGAAGGGTTCATTGGCCAGGCCGGAGCGTGCAATGTCGGCCTCAATACGGAATCCGGCCAGTTTGAGGGCTGAGCGCATTTCCTCAAGGATGGGCACATGAATGAAAAGGCCGCCCTGCGGGGTATCTTCATACCGGTCCCCAAAATCATCCAGTTCCTCTTTCTGGTAACCGGTCCGCCAGAGGGTTTTTTCATTTTTCCAGAATTTCTTGAACCTCCGCAGGCGCCGGTCATGGGTGGTAAAGATAAACCAGCCGCCCGGTCGCAGCACCCGGTGGATTTCGGCCAAAGCGCTGGCACGGTTTTCTTTCTTGGGAATCTGCATCAGGCCGTTGAATCCGAAAATGATTCCGTCGAACTGATCTTCTTCGAAATCGAGGTCAAGGGCGTCCCCGAAACGAAAATCAACGGGACATTGCAAGCGCCGGGCATTAAGACAGGCTTCCCGCACCATGGGGCGCGAAAAATCGATCCCGGTAATATTTTGGTAACCGATTTTCGAGAGGCCAAGCGCGATTCTGCCGGCCCCGGCCCCGATCTCCAAAAGGCTGGCCTCTTTTTCCAAAAATCGCTCGAAAATAATCGTTTCGGAAAGCCATAAACCTACCTGGGATGTGGCCTCGCTGTATAGCCGCACAACCCCAGGCTGGCTGTAGAAATGTTTGACCTCTTCAGATTCCAAAGCGAAAATGGTGCCATTGCTTTGTAAAAGCCGATTAGAAAAGGCAACAATTATCACTAATAGGGCTTGCTTTTTTACGCAGTCGGTTAATATTTGCCCGTTTTTTCATCATGAAAGCCACTATCAAAACCCAAGGTCGGCAATTTACCGTCCAGGAGGGGGATATCCTCCAGGTAAACCGCTATGCGGACACATCAGCCGGAGACACCGTAACCATCGGTGAAGTTCTTATGGTTGGAGAAGGGGCCGAGGCATCCTTCGGCACTCCCCAAATAGAAGGCGCGTCTGTAACCGCCACCGTTTTGGAAAACAAGCGCGACAAAAAAGTCGTGGTGTTCAAGAAGAAACGCCGCAAGGGTTACCGGCGTAAAAGAGGCCATCGCCAGGAAATCTCGGTTATTAAAATTGAATCCATTCAAAACTGAGGCAACCATCGGTCGAAGAGCAAAAATATATTTCACGCAATTTTTTCTGAGGAGTTGAACCATGGCACATAAAAAAGGACAGGGAACATCGAAAAATGGACGCGACAGCAATAGCCAACGGCTGGGCGTTAAAAAATACGGTGGTGAAGCTGTTATAGCCGGAAACATTATCATGCGCCAACGTGGCACGAGAATCCACCCCGGACGCAATGTCGGCCTCGGTCGCGATTTCACTTTATATGCCCTCGCCGACGGCAAGGTCAATTGGGATGGCCCCCACCGCCGGGTCTCGGTCGATACGGCCAGTTAATCAGTCACTCCTTCCCGGCTTGTCAACCGGAGCCATAATCGGTGGGTGTTCAACTGCAGAGCAAACGCTTGACCGTCCATAATGGCGGCTGCTAAATTTCTTAAGGTGAAATTCACTCTGCAGGAATTGTTGGAGCAAAAAGCGCTCCTGGAAAAACATCTCGATTTAATTAATTCCCGGATTGAAGAGATCGAGGGAAAAAGGGCGCCTTTGGCACCAGGTCCATCGATTATTGCCGAGGCAGAAAAACCGGCCGTTCAGCCGGAGACTGGCACGGTGGAAAAGCCCGCACCTCTGCCGGTTACGATGCAAGCCGCTACTGCTACGATAGAGGCCAAACCTCCAACCGATGAGGCCACCATCAAGCAGATGGGAATACCGGCTATCGAAAGCCAGGCAACCATGACCGATACCCGCAAGGGGTGCTTGGTCTGGACAGGAATCATCGGGGCGTTGACCATCGCGGCATTGATTCTGATTTATATTTTCTACCCGAGCTGGGACGAAGATACCGCCAAGGAACGATTTAAGGATTTGCAAAAAGAAGAAGAGAGCGTTGGAAGGTAATCCAGGTGCGCAACTTTTCAGAAACTTAACTTCGTATCAACCCATGAATATTTTACTGACCGGCGGATCGGGTAATCTTGGCTCCCGACTTATCGTTCCCCTCGTTCAAAGGGGAGACCGTGTCGTTATTTTCGACATGCAGGACAAGCCGTTTATCCCCTCCGCGGAATTTAAGCAATGTGCTTTTGTGCGGGGTGATCTGACGGACCGCGAAGCCATTGTGCAAACGGTTCAGGATGAGAAAATCGATAGCATTTTTCACCTTGGCGCCATCCTTTCCGCGCAGGCCGAACAAGAGCGGGACAAAGCCTGGACCATCAACATGGAAGGCATCCGCAATGCCCTCGAAGCAGCTCGGCTGGGCGGCGTAAAGAAATTTATTTTTTCCAGCACCCTGGCCACTTACGGTTCAAACCTACCCTCACCTCTCGATATCGATTCGCCCATGTGGCCACAAAGCCTTTACGGGGTGACCAAGGTGGCTGGTGAACTGTTGGGCGTTTATTACCATCATCGTTTCGGACTCGATTTCCGGGCCATTCGATTTCCCTCGGTCATAGCCCCGCGCGGAATGTTGGGCGGGGCCGGGCGTTTTACCTCGGAAGTGTTTCTGGAAGCAGTTGAAAAGGGCGCCTACGAATTTTACCTCCGGCCCGATTCCAGCATCCCCATCGTTTATATTGCGGACGCCATCAAATCTTTTCTCCTCATCCATGACGCCCCGGAGAAAAATTTGACCCGGCGCTCCTACAATATCCACGCCCGCGGAGTAACCCCTGGAGAACTCGAGACCGTGGTCAAAGCCCGCCTGCCCCATGTCAAAATAACCTACCAACCCGAACCAATACAAACCGCCATGGTCGACAGTTGGCCGCATTCTATCGATGACCGCCACGCACGGGAAGACTGGGGCTGGCAGGAAACCTATGACCTCGAACGAATGGCCGACGAAGTCATCGCTACTTTACAAAAACAAAAGGATTCGTCCCATGAATGAGGCCTACCGGCAATTAATGGAAAAGGCGGAGTGGAGCCATCAAAACCACCGCAGCATCTTTCATTTCACCGATGAAGACATCGCCCTGGCCCGTTTGTACGCTTACGGGTTTCGCACCCAAACCATCGGGGCTTTTTATGCCTGCCGCCAAAATTTGGCGAAATTGTCCCAGGATAGCGGTGCCCCATCGGAGACTATTGCCTTGCTAAGCGAGCTGGAAGCCCAGGCCACCATTCCCGTACCGGCGGATTTTCGGGTCTTACTCCACACCCTCTATTTTTACGACCAAAAGGTAAAGCGAACCCTGGATTTGCTGGAGGCCGATTGCCGCAATGAACCTTCGAAGGAAAAAAACCGCATCCTCAATGCATTCCGGCAAAACATGAATCGGATTACCGGCGGTAACGGCATTTTTACCGCCAAAGACGACCATCTTCCCGAACAGGGCGGATTTGTCGTCCCCAACCTCGGCATCACTATTGCCCCATTGGTCTACGGCGACCACCATTCCTGGAATACGACCCTGCTGGAAGGATCGCTGATTGCGGTCACATCCCATCGTCACCACGCCGGGGTTGAGATTCACTTAGGCTGGTCACCCATGCACGGGCGAACTTTTTTAGGCGACTACGCCACGGAGACACGGGAGGGTTACGCCATGCCCATACCCGCCATGGTCGATCACGGCCTCGACAACCTGGACCCTGAGGAGCATTGGGTGCCTTTTATTTTTGGTTCCCTCACGCTGAGTGGCTGGGGAGTGTTCTTCGACGTCGAACCGCGGGAAAAGGACACCGAAAATTTACCGATGGCGCCCCTCGATTCTCCCGAAATGAACCACAGCGTTTACATCGAACGGGAAATCGAAAGAGTGGCCGGTTATGCCGGGTCCCACCGGGAAGTGATTATCCCGGCTTCCGCCACCGCCTCGGGAGAAGTGGGCGCCCTGGAACTTTCTATCATCAAAGTGGGGACGGAGGGAGCTTCCTTGGGCGGCGACATATACAAGATCTACTCCGTCGTTAAAGGGAAGGCGGAAATCACCATTGGGCCTGCCGGATCGAAATTGGAAGAAAAAGACCATTTCGGGGTACCCGCCTTTATGGATGCCGACATCAAACCGTTGGGTGACGATCCGCTGGTTTTGCTGGAAGGAATTATTACGAAGAGCTAATACGCCCTAGGGTGAGTCCTGCTTGATTTCGACTCGAACGGAACCGTTTTGCCAGGAATTATATACGGCTTCAGTAAATCTCATGTAGCGGACGCCCTGTTCAAAGCCGGTTCGGGCTACCGGGGTGCCATTGCGGATGCTGTCGATAAATTCGGCTTCCACCTGCCAATCGCGTTTCTTTTCCGGTAAGATTTCCACCGGTTTTTCCTCTCCACCGCCCGCCTTGGCCCGGTAGAGAACGCCTTCTCGAAAATCGAGCCGCAACGACCCTTTGGAACCGTTCAAACGTGCCTCCATACGAGGCTCCCCCGATTCCACCCCGCTGAAGTGGTAGTTGAGAAGCAAACCTGAGCCATACCGGCCCAAAATGGAAATACTCTCCGGTATGCGGACCGCGGCTTGTTGACCGTTTTCCGGGTCGAGACGCTCGGGCGTAAAAACGGCACCATTTGCCACCACCCATTCCGGTTCGCCATCGATCCATCGCTGCACCGCTTCATGGAAAATCCCCATGGTGAGGATATTATAACCGCTCAGGTCAAAGTCCTGACGCCAGCTCATGGGCGTTTCATTTAAAACAAACTGGCCACCCGTATGGACCACGTTCATTTCGTAAAGCACGCCCAATTCTCCGGAGTCAACCAAGTCTCTTACCGTGGCGTCGTATGGCAGGGAAAAAGGAGAAGGCACGATCTGGGCCACCCTGTCCGGTTTGCTGCGAGAGGCCCGCAGCATGGATTCGGCCTCGGCCACATTGCGGGCCATGCGCGCCTCGGTCAGCACATGCTGGCCGTATTCAAGGGCTTTATTGGTGGCCTCGGCATGCAAATAAGGCCAGGTGCCAATGCAGACAGCGTCCAGTTCATGGTCGGCCACCACCTCTTCCCAATTCCTGGCGATGCGCGGAATATTGAATTCCTTGGCCACCTTGAGGGAAGAATCGCGGGTCCGGTTGCAGACCACGGCAATCTCGACTCCCGGAATCGCCTGAAAACCCGGAATATGCCGCAAACGGGTATTGGCCCCCGCTCCAATTAAACCAATGCGAAT
>JAJFLT010000077.1 GCA_021772555.1 Opitutales bacterium
CTGCAACCAATGGCAAAGGCAAAGATAATTCAGGCCCTGAATACGCGGCAGACTCAACGTCATGCTGCTCTACAACTGTTTTATTTGCGCCGGTATCTTCCTCCGCCAAGCAAGTCGGGTATCCCGGAAGGCCAATAGTAAAACCGCTTAACAGCAATGCTGTTTTAAAAAGTGGGTTTTTAATCGATTTTCGCATGTGAACTCAAATTAAATGCCTAGTTCTGCTCGAAAGTTGCGTTGCTTCTGGGAGCCGGCGAATCTTGTTTGGGTGAGACCGGCACTTGAAAAGGCACCCCTAGTCGATCGTTGCTATGGCCACCGGACAGGTCCTTTTCAAAATAGATCAAGAATTCATCAGGATCGACGAATTCAACATTTCCCTGATAATTTTCCTGCAAAATTTGCTGAGCCGCATCTTGCAGTTCGTTTTCATCCTCTTCCGGCTTCTCCGCAAAATCAATAATTGGATCGTTTTCCAAATCCGTTTTCGAAATGGGTTCAGGATTGGGTTCTACCGTTTCATTTTGGTCGGAAGAAGCTACCGTTTCCATTTCATCGGCCAACTCCAGAGGTTGCAACAGGTTACGGTCAAAGGGCACAATCCGGTCGCCAATTCTTAACCCGACCGGACCAACCTCAGTCAAGTAGCCAATGGAATGTCGGGACTTCGGGTACCCATTGGAATAGCCACCAGGAAAGTATTTGAGAATTGAGCTGACGGGCGGGATAGCAGGGAGATGTACCCTGGCCAGGAGAATCCCGCTCCAAACTACCAAAGCAATCTTCCACGGTTTCCACCTTTCGGGAAACCGCTTGCCCTCAACTTTTGAACTGACACTCTTGTAAAACACCTTTGCTTCTTTGCAAAAAGTCGTCTCTTCCCATGATTTCTTAAAGGAGAAGTGGGGAAATTGAATGGCTGAAACTACTGTCATACCTCCAACCAAACCTCGGATTTCCCGTTGTTCAGGCGATGGACTTCCAGCAAATCCGTCGCGGTGTGCACATCGACCTGCCCAGCCCGGTCGTCAATGAATTCGTAGGCGGTTATGTCGAAGGGGTCTCCATATTCTTTAAGACACTGCCTGGTTTGAGCCCATACCGCGAAAGGAACCGACAACGATTCTCCTTTCTCCAGTGCGAGATCCACCGCCCGGTCAATCACCTCCGGCTGGCAGAGCGGAAAGCAGAGGTTGAAATTCACATGCATCTCACAGGGAAACTGTTCCACAATGTGCTGAAAAACCGGTATCGATGGGGTCGAAGATTCGGCCAGTCTTCGCGGTCGGCGAAGTGCCTTGACACCGTAGGAATGGGCGACATGAGCGATCAACTCGCTCTCGGTTGACACTACGATCTCATCGATTCTTTTGCTTTCTTGAAGTTTACGGATGCCAACTCCAATCAGAGGCTCCCTCCCGAATGGAAGCAAATTTTTATAGGGCAGCCTCTCACTTCCCAAACGTGCAATTATTGAACCAAGAACTTTCAATTACTAACTGATTATTAAATTTGACGACGGACAACTTCATCCTCAAAGAATTATAAAAAGTTTATCGGCCGATTGGACCAAAACTTTCGACAAAACTAGAACCTATCTCAGATTCGAAGATGACGATGCAGAGAGCCATTATGAGTTTGAGCAAGGCGCGTCGGGAAATGTCGGGCTAGCAAGCCCTGCGATCCCGACGGAACGCCGCTCAAACTCATAATCGCCTCTGTCCGAAGGATTTGTTCGGCACGGTGGCGCCTGCGGCGTTGATTCGCGTCCGAAGGGCTCCAGCCTATCTCGGCGCGAAGCCGCTTGGCATCTGCCGCCGTGGCGTTACAGACATCATTCATCAGCGAATTTGAGATAGGTTCTAGAGATCAAATTGGCGTATTAAACGCCGCGCTCCGATCGCTCCAATTACCGTCAATATGTCTTCCAGGAATTTCTCTATCAGACATTTGAGCTTCAACCTGAATGCCCCGATAACCCGCAGATCTTGACAGTAGGAGGAAATATATAGGCTTTTTGCAGAAAGACTGCGACAGGCCCAGAAAACATTTCCATAGCCGCTTCCATGGGCATTTCCCACGGGAAATACAATCGCTTCAAAAGTTTCATCCAGTACCAACGGCACTTCAAAACCGCCGGTCCCTGTTTCGATTCCATACAGATGGTCTATACGGGGCTCATCCGACAGTTCATTTAAACGGTTGATGCTGCTGGCAACGGCCAAGGGATGATCCGGCCACCTTTCTCCCGCTAGGTCCAATGCCTTCGACAGTTTTTCCACGGAAACAGTCCGGATAATCAAAACAGCTTTTTTATTCATCCCAAATAAGAAAAAGGCGCCCTCAAATCGGGCTTGATGGCATGGAATTGCTCAATGCTCAAACGTGGTTCCTGCCAAGGTTTTGCTTTTTGCAGCTTTCTCGCTTCGGCCAACGCTTTCAGATAAACACCGGAACCATGTAATAAAGTAAACAGCCAGATATCGCGAAGAAAACCGGTTAACAGCTTCGGCAAAAGCCTTTTGGGCGCGTAACGCAGGAGGAAAAGCAATGTATTGCGGCAATAAAAATGGGCATGTCGCCAACTGCTCCGATTTGCCGGCGCGCTTCGGTGGATAACCACAGAATGGTCGCAGGCAGCCACTTCCCACCCTTTGGACAAGGCCCGAGCCGTCCAATGCAGTTCATTTGTAAATAGAAACAGTTCCGGATCATAGGCCCCGATTTCCCGAATGGCTTTTCGATTAAACAATACGCCGGCTGAACTGAACCCGAAAGCCGGTTTCACCACCTCGGATTCACTTTTCTCCGCTGGGATCCATTTTTTCCGGACCGACAATGCAATGGCGGCGGCGACACAGCCATTTTCAATCGCCCGGCACACTGGTGCAAGGCTTTCGATCACCGGATGACTGTCGTCATCGAGCGAAAGCACCCAATCGCCAACAGCGCTCGTATAAGCCAGATTGCTGCCCACGATTCCGTGGTTACCCCCCGTGTTAAGCACTTTTACTTGCGGAAATTGTTCCCTCACCATGGCTCGGGAACCGTCCGTGGAGGCATTGTCCCCAACGATGACTTCACACCAAAGATCGCCTTTTTTGTAGAGTTGGGTTAGGGTTTCCTCAAGCTCGGAGCACCGATTGTAACTCAATATAGCTACGCTGACACGTTTGAGCGTTTGTAAATATTCGTCTGGGTTCTGTGGGGAAAAACTCCGCGCCATAGACAAGGTATCGGCCGGTTTTTCTACTTCAATAGCAACTCTTTTACGGTGCTGAGGGCGGCGCCAATCACCTGGTGCATATCGAAGTAGCGGTACTGCCCCAGTCTGCCCCCGAACGTGACTGGTAATCCCGATTTGGTAATGAGGTCCGTATAACGCTTAAAGATGTTATTGTTGGGGGCTGTATTGACGGGATAATATTCGGTCAGGCCAGGTTTCCAGTTTTGTGAAAATTCCCGCGTGATGAGGGTTTTTGATTTTGATAAATTCATATCGAAATGCTTGTGTTCGGCAATCCGGGTGAAGGGAACATCCTCGTCGGTATAATTAATCATGGCGTTCCCCTGGAAATCCCGTTGGTTGAGCAGTTCATTCTCAAAACGCAGGGAGCGATATTCCAAAACCCCTTCGGAGTAGTCGAAAAACGCATCCACTGGACCCGTGTAAATTATGTGGTCGAATTTTTTCAGCCAATTGTCCCGGTTTTTCAGAAAATCCACATTCAGTTCCACTCGCTGGTCTTTAAGCAGCTTCTCAAAAATCGAGGTATATCCGCCTACTGGAATACCTTGAAAACGATCCGTATAATAATTGTCGTCATAAGTCAGACGAACAGGCAAACGGCGGATAATGGAAGCCGGCAATTCCCGCGGATCTTTCTGCCATTGTTTAATCGTGTATCCCTTGATGAATATCTCATAAATCTCCCTGCCCACCTGGCTCAGGCACCATTCCTCCAGGTTGCCGGGTTTATCTATCGGCTCCCGCACAGAGGCAAGTTTCTCCTCCGCTTCGGCAGGCGTTTTTACCCCGAAAACCTGGTAGAGGGTCAACAAATTGAGCGGAAAAGAGTAAATATTGTCTCGATAAAATACCCGCGGGCGGTTCACAAAATGGTTGAATTCCCCGAACCGATTGACGTAGGCCCAAATTTCACGGGAGTTTGTGTGGAAAATATGGGGCCCGTAAACATGCTGGTGGCATCCGGCTTCCTCCCAATAACGCGTAAAGCAATTACCACCAACATGATCCCTCTTTTCAACGACAAGGCATTCATGTCCGGCATCGGTCAATTCACGGGCGCAAACCGACCCGAAAAAACCGGCCCCGACAATGAGATATTTTCGAGACATCCTCACACCTTAGACACAAAGTGCTGGTCTCGTCAAAAAAACATCCAAAGGATTCTCAGCCCCATTTAACTCTGTCTCTGATTCAGAGTTTTCAAACTGCAACTTGAGTTCCCACGCCCTTTTTGCCGAAAGCACATGGCCAAACCGGTCTTGTAACATCAGGTTTGCTGTTTCGGACCATGCCTCTCGCGCATCGCCGATCACCTGATTGACCACTTTAACGAATTCTGGCGAGCAATCCAGATTTTGGCCCGGGACTTTTTCCAGAGCCGTTTCCCCTACCTCGAATTGGGCCACCCCCAACATACCCACGAGACCGTCGGCCACCGCCCGCCGGATAATTTTCGCCGTTCTGGGCCGGAAAAATATTTCACAGGTAAAAGCAGCCAGTGCGGCTTCATGCAATAACGTTTTCCTTAATCCACGCCATTTCGGCGGAGCGCAGTTTTCCTTAAAAAAAACAATCCGGTTCCTCCAGAAATAATAAGTCGGAATCAAACTGTTTTTCATCCCTCCTCCCCCATGATGCCAACAGACCGCATCGCCGACCGCATGTATTTGATAACCGCCCATGCGAACTCGCTGGGACCATTCAATATCATCCCAATAAAGAAAAAAATCTTCGCGAAATACTCCGACCTTTTTTATCACTCCTGTAGGAACCAGAAAACAGCACGCAGGCACGTAATCCACAAACTTAAATCCATTGATGACGCCCTCCCTGCCTTCCTTGAAGCCTGCCTGGTTTTTAATAAAATCGCCTTTTTCCCAATCGATAAAAGCCCCGAACTCCTGAATCGTAGCCCTATTTTTAGCGGTCATGATTTTAGCCCCGGCCACACCACATTCCGGATAATCTTGTATGTGATTCACTAGATGCTCCAATGCGTCTTCGCGTAGTAACGTATCGCTGTCCAGCAAAAGCACATAGTGCGCGGAACCCGCCAACGCTTCCTTCATTCCCACGGCAAAACCACCGGCCGAACCCAAATTTTCTGCATTGGGTAGAATCTCTACCCGATCGGGAAATTTTCTCCCAATCGAGGCCACCGAATCATCGGTGGAAGCATTGTCTACTACCAGAACCGAGCCCGGTTTGAAACTCTGCTGAAAAACGGATTGCAGGCATTCCAGAACTAACTGCTCGCGGTTATGATTGCAAATGATTACTGTGACCGTTATTGCCTGCACGAGATTCAAAATACTTGCACCGCTCAATCAAACTACGGCGGTAACAATGAAGGTTAATAGTAAGATCCCCATTCCAGCAACAAACAGGTGTCCCAGCGCACTGATAATTTCCTCACGTGGGAACGACACTTTTCCTTTTAATATTTCCTCATCGGGAAAAACAATTTTCCTCCTGTCCACTCCAAGAGCCTGCAACTGATGGACAACCTCATGAGTGTATTGTGTGCCCACATAAATACAACCGAATTCCATCTTGGAAATACTACTGGGTGAGATAATTTCCAGACCTTTGAGATATTTTCCCTGCAGTTCATGGTTATTGTCAGCAAATTTTATAACTTTAAGTTCCTTTGCTGTTTTCTTAAGGTTATAATAAACCTTCAGACCCGATTCACCTGCTCCAAAAATAATTGTTTTTTTATTCATAAACAATTCCAGCTTGTTTATTGATGGATGATATCTCATTCCATTTTTTCGAAGATTCTACTTTGGGGATCTCCCTGCGAATGTAGCGAAATGCTCGTACTAACGAATTTGAAAATCGAATATTCAAATTCAACAACCATTTGGGGTAAAACAAAAGATACGCCAGACATAACCGCAAAATAAACAAATGCTGGGGAAGATTTTCAATCAGGTAAACCAATTGCGACCGGCTTAGGTATCCGTTCTGTAAGTCTTTTGTCAGCGTAAAAAGAGAACGTAAAAAAAAGAAATTCGTAAAATATTGCCTGATGATGGATTCTCTTCGGAAACCGTTGGGAATAACGCAGGCTGAACGACACCAGCAAAAAAACAGGGATCGATCGAGAACCCAATCAGGTTGGGTATATCCTCTATGGACAAAAGGTTTTCCGAGAACTTTCACCGATCGATCCTCACGCACAAACTTCTCCACTAGCGGCATATGCGGCCACAAATAATGCAGAATATCATATCCTTGCTCCAAACAAGACTCATCCAATAAGGAGTGTCGAAAAATAAGTCCCGGTAAAAATGTTGAAATAAAATGAAATCTCGAACCGTTCTCGACTAGGTCGCCGATGGAACCCGCGTATCCAAGATCCTCTTTAGTCATACCGGGAGATCCCGACAAAATTACGTCATATTGCCCCAAATTTATCCAACCGATGAGCTCCTCCGATACATTTAGATCAAAATGATCGTCATCGCACAAAACCCACTTGTAATTTCTGACTGGAGCCGCCAGGGCCTCCATGAAATTGGCGCAGCCACCGATATTTTTAGGTCTCCTTTTAACATTAAGATTTGGAAATGAAGACGCAAACGCTTCGCAAACTTCAGATGTCCGATCTGTGCTGGCATTATCATAAATCCACTCGAGACATGGCGCGAAATCACTGTCTGCCAGGGTGGCTAGAGTTTTCTCAAGTTTTTCAGCCCTATTGCAGGTTATCAGGCTGATTTGCAATTTATTCGATAGAGCCACGATTCAATTATTAAATGGCTTCTGGTAAAAGTATTTTGACTGCCATCAGATTTTAATCTGCAACAATTCGTTTCCATTGTAAACCAGATCTAGAAAGTAAATGAAGTCGGTGCCATAGTAGAATTTCCAGAGATTCAGCTTATTATATATAGCGTGTTTGCCGGTTGTGGAACCTACGATTATGACGTCAAAATCTCGTGCTTTTAACGCCTTGGGGTCCCTGACTTCAATTCCTTCAATCTCTCCTCCCCAGGTCTTTTTATTGTTATCTACAAAATAGACCACTTCCCAACCTGCTAACCGCGCTAATCGAAGGCTATGCAAACCGCCACCACCAGTTCCAAAAATAACAGCTTTTTTGGTATGTTCCTGCCACCTGATTCTCTAATATTTGTTGGCAATACGGCGAACCTTAACAACTCTAATGCCATTAGAACTAGAATGT
>JAJFLT010000078.1 GCA_021772555.1 Opitutales bacterium
CTGGCGTCCCGACGGAACACCGCTCAAACTCATAATGGCCTCTGTCCAAAGGATTTGTGCGGCACGGTGGCACCTGCGGCGTTGATTCGCGCCCGAAGGGCTCCAGCCCATCTGGGCGCGAAGCCGCCTGGTATCTGCCACCGTGGCGCTACAAACATCATTCATCTGCGATTTTGAGATTGGTTCTAGGCAGGGCATAAGACGGGCTACCGGTTTAGGGCTGCTCCGTATTGCCGTGAAACTCGAAGAAAACGGCGGCAGTCAATTGTATATGCCGCTAAGATTACTCTTTCCAGAGCCAAAAAATCGTTTCCTGTGATTTGTGGAATAAAATGAATATGCTATACTATCAATTAGTTTTTTTTAAATTAAAATAGAATGAAAAAAGTAAAACTTATAGTAATAGCAGTAACGGCTCTTTCAATTTATCTCGGTCCCTTGCAAGGCAAAGACGACTTCCAGACCTGGCAGGAATTTCTCCTCAAGGTCCATGATTCGCCCAGGCTCGATATGTACCTCTTCGGGCAAACCCGCATCGGTGAAGATTCCACACGCCGGCAACTGGCATTGATTAGCCCAAAGCTGCATTATGCGGTAAATTCAAATCTGACCCTGGCAGTCAATTATACTTATCTGGACATCAAAACACCCGCCTGCGCCTATACCACGAGCCAGCATTGGCTTGAATTCGAGGCCAATCCCAAATTACGGCTCTTCGAGAAACTGGGCTTCACAAACCGCAACCGGATGGAGATTCGCTGGATAGAAGATGATGACCGGGTCCATTACTGGACGCGGCACCAGATCTCCTTCAGCAGGGCGCTGGAAAATTTTGGGCCTTTTAAAAGAGCCTTCCTGAGCGAAGAAATTTTCTATGATTACACGCGCAATAAGATCGCTGAAAACCGGTTTATCCCCCTCAGACTAAGAATGAACCTGAAGGGACGGACGGAAATGGATTTTTACGCCATGGTGCAGTCAACCTGCAACTCGTCGGACAGTTGGAATCACCGTTATGTGCTGGGGATCGGTCTGCGCACCGCAATCCTCCGCAAAGGCAGGTAAAACCTGGCCCCGGCCAAAACGGCGAGAGTCAGGACTCTACATTAATTTCTGCAGGAATATCGTAGTTCCAATGGTCGAGGGCGAAACCCCATTGGTCCTTTATTCTTTCCACCTGTCGCGGAGTCAGGTGATAGACATTGCGGCGATAATTACTATGTTTGTCGAGATAAGCCTCTATGCTCTGAAAGGCTTCCTGGCGCCCGGAAAGCCCATGAAAATCGTATATTTTCTCAACCTCCTGTAATGGATTCCGCTCGATTTCCTCATAGGTGACTTCAATCAGGTCTTCCGCCGATATAGCGGGCAATTCCTGTAAATAGCGTTCCATAAGAAGACGGTAATTTTCGAGTGTAATGGTTTCAAAACCGAGGTTCTCGTAGGGTTGCCAGGCGAAGGCGGGCATGGTCTGCCCATAATGCTTTACGGTGGAGCAAAAAACATTGTAGGGATTGCGGACAATGTGGACGAAACGGGCATTGGGGAAAATGGTTTTCAGCCAGCGGGCCCGGGTGGTGGAAGCGGGATTCTTGAGCAGGAGTCGTTTCCCATTGTTGGCCAGCGTTAGTTTTCGCAACAGGTAGCGGTAGGCCGAGGCAAAACGCTCCAACTCAACCTCCTCCAAACCGTCGAGCAATACCGAACGCCGGTAGTGCTCCCGTAATTTTTCTGGAAAATAATAACAATTGTAGTAGCAAAGCGGGTTCATATTGCCCAGCGCCATCTCCTCCTCCTGGGGAGAGTCCAGAGTGAGGGAAACATTATCCATGCCGCGGGTTTCCGGTAGAACCATCTCGATTATGGGCGGAGCGATTTTCAACTTGCCCAGAAAATCCAGCGGCATGGCTGTCTGCAGAAATGAGATCCAGGCAAACTGAGGGTCGCGGCTTAAAAGATTGTGCAAATGAGTGGTTCCGCTACGCCAATGACCCAATATGAAGATCGGGTCCTTTTCCAACACCGTGTCGGTGATACGGGAACGGTAAAGCAGGTGCTCAATTTGGTAAAATGAGAAACGGGCCAAAATGGCCAACAGGCCAATGGCCTGCGGGAGCAGTGCAGGTCCCTCGAAGGCACGGTGTTCCCGCAGGAGTTCCAGATAGGAGGTCAGGTTGCTTCCGGCCAGCGGGTGCAGTAATCTCATGCCACAAACCCAAGGTGGGAGAGGATCGTATTATGCCCCTTGGAGGGAGTCGCTTTTGGAGGAATCGGAGGAGGTCGTCTCTTTAAAACGCTCAATCGATTCCGGTGAGATGAAATAACTCTCGCATTGTGGCCGGGCTGACTCGAGGTCTAGTGAGTGCAGCAATTTGTAGTGGGCCAGCGAGTCTTCCAGTTTAACCGGGCCGAGGGTGGGCCGGATATCCGGTTTGCGACCAGTGAGAAGGCTCGACAATATGCAGCCGGTCATCTCACGAGGATCCCTCCCCACCAGAGTCAACAGCCGGTTACCGCCCAGTTCCTCGATTCTTTCAATAGCGCCGCCGGGCAGGTAGAGGGTTTCTTTGACTTCTTCCTGGAGGCGGATGAGGCCCCCGGTGGTAAAGAGGATGTCATGCTGGGTTTCGATCCGTTGGATGGCATCGAGAGTCCTGAAACAAGGTGGAAAGGAGTCGTCTACAATGAGCGTTCCGGGCCGTAGCCTGTTGACGTCGAGAATGCCGGGAACATTGGTTGCCCCAAGAATAAATGAAGCATTGTAAACGGCTTCCGGCAACTGACCGCGGGTCGGTTCCAGCTTGATCTTGCCGTCGAAACCAAATTCCTCGACCAGCTTTCGGCGAATGTCCTCCAAAGAGTCCATTTTCTGGTAGAGATCACAAAGAATGAACTCACTTGGGTGGGGCAGCACCTCGAGCATCAACCTCATGGTCGCATACCCAATGGAACCCAGCCCGACGATGGCCACCGATTCCTCATGCAAGCTGCGATCGGCCAGTTTGAGCAGACCCTCCATGGATTTGATAATGGTGGCGGTGGTGGTGGCGTGCCCGGTCGTAATGACCGGTAAATCGGTGCGCCCGTCGATCAAATCGGTCACCAATCGTCCGTAATTGGTGGCAGAGGGAATCAGCCCGGTCAGGGATACTTTTTTGGCCCCCATGGTCTTGGCAATTTCCAGCGATTGCATGATCTGGTCACCCAGAAGCGTCTGGTTTTTATAAAGCTCGGAACCCAGCCGCGGCAACATGACAAGCCCGATGCGGCCATAGGGGGTTTCGTAGATATTGCTGACAAAGGACCTATCGTGCAGCCAGTTATGGGCAATATCGTCCTTGCTCAGCCCGGTCAGGGGAAGAAAGGCATCCGGTATATAGGCGAGGGCGACGGCATCGACTTTGGGCAGTGAGTCACGGTCCCCATTGACTCCTTCTACCACTTCCAGATTAAGATACCCGGAATTGGCGATCTCTTCAGCCATATCGTCCATGTAACTACCATTGCCGTTGGCACCGGAACTGGCCGCCAATCCGCGTTCATCGGGAATGGTGTCAAGATAGCGGGCGAGATGCTCGACAGTGGGGTTGCGCAAGAAGACTTCGACGGGGAATTGTCGGTTAAAAGCCTGCGAGATTTCAGTCAACAATTGCAGGGCCAAGAGGGAATCGCCTCCCAAATCGAAAAAATTGTCGTTGATGCCAACCTCTTCGGTGGAAAATGCCCTGTTGAGGATATCGACCAGAATATTTTCGGTGGGGGTTTGCGGAGCCGCATATTCGGCCTGCAAATCGGTGCGAACCAATTGCGGCGACGGTAGGGCGAGACGGTCGATTTTCTTGTTCGGAGTGAGGGGAAACTCGTCCAGCAGGACATATGCGGCCGGCCGCATATAATCGGGTAAATGCTCCGCGAGATGGCTACGCAGTTCAGAGGTCAATCCCTCGGAGGGGCCGTTGGCAATGATGTAGCCGACCAAATTGTCGCCGCCCGGCATATCGCTTCTTTTAATGACCACGGCCTGGTCCACCTGACTGTGGGATCGGAGGTGCGTTTCGATTTCTTCAAGTTCGATACGGTGTCCGCGCAATTTAATCTGCGTGTCGCCGCGCCCCAGGTAATCGACTTTGCCATCGGGCAGGAAACGGGCCAGATCCCCCGTCTGGTAAACGCGTTCCGTTTTGCCATTGGGCAGGCGTAATTCGATAAATTTTTCCGCCGTCAACTCGGGTTGATTATGATAACCGCGGGCCAGCCCATTGCCGCCGATGTAGAGGTTGCCGGTAAAGCCGGGTGGCAGGGCGTTATGGTTGTCGTCCAGAATGTATATCGTGGTATTGGCGATGGGTCGGCCAATGAGCACGCTGCCGGGTTGCGAATCGACCTTCTCGACGGTGGACCAGATGGTCGTTTCGGTCGGTCCGTAGAGGTTCCAGACGGCGCGGGTGCAGGGTAACAGGGACTCCGCCAACTCTCTGGGCAAAGCCTCCCCACCGCAGAAAACGCGCAGGTCGTGCTTACCGTTCCATCCGGAGTCAAGGAGCATCTGCCAGGTGGCGGGCGTGGCCTGCATGGTGGTGACCGCATATTCCTCCAGGAGCATGGAGAGGCGGCGGCCATCGGTGGCTTCATCCCGAGTGGCGATAACAACCTGGGCCTCGGCCACGAGGGGCAAAAAGAGTTCCAGAACGGAGATGTCGAAAGAAAGGGTAGTCACCGCCAAAAGCGTGTCATCAGTGATGAGTCCAGGGGTTTCCCGCATGGAGGATAGGAAATTTACAACCGCGCGGTGCGGGATTTCCACCCCCTTGGGTTTGCCGGTGGAACCCGAAGTATAAATAGTGTAGGCCAATGTATCGGGGGAATTAACAACCGGCGGACCTTTTTTGGCCGTGCCTGCATCTTCCACCAGGAGCGGAGACCAATTTCCCTCCGGCAGGTTTTCCTGAAGATGGCCCTGAATAACCACAACGGGGGGGTTGGCGTCATCCAACATCTGCTGGATACGGTTCATGGGGAAGCCCGGATCCAGGGGCACATAACAACCTCCGGACTTGAGGATGCCAAGAGCGGCGACCAGCATATCGACGGAGCGGTCCACATATAAGGCCACCGGGCAGTCCACATCGATTCCCTTGGAGCGCAATTTCAAGGCCAACCCATTGGCCCTGCGATTGAGTTCGCCATAGGTGAGCGATTGGCCCGCACAGGTCACAGCCGTGCGGTTCGGATTGCGTTCGGCGTGTTCCGTCACCAACTGGTGCAGGCATTTATCCTCGGGGTATTCAAGGTCGGTATGATTCCATTCCTCGAGAATTTTCTTTTCTTCATCGCGTGATAAAAATGAAAGCTCGGAAATTCTCTTTTCCGGATGTACCACCACTTCTTCCAGGATCTGCTTGTAGAGACCGTTCAGACGGTTGATGGTTTCCGGCTCGAAGAGGTCCCGGTTATACTGCCAGCAGCCATAAATATGCCCGCCGGCTTCTTCTACCACGAGAGAAATTTCAAACTGAGCCTGGCGCAGGTTCAAATCGATTGATTCCACCGAAATATCGCCGACTTTGAAATTGTGGCCGCCCTGCCCGATAAGGAATACGGCGATGCCTTGCTCATCCACGCCGGGAATGCGTTCCATGGAAAAAGTCACCTGGAAAATGGGCGAGCGACTCGGGTCACGTTTCACCTTGATGGCATCGACCAAATGAGAAACCGGGTGTTCCTGGTGCTCCATCGCACCCACCACCGAATCGCTGATCTGTTTGAGGTATTCATTAAACGACGGGTTGTCCACCACGCGACTGCGAATGGGAACGGGATTGATGAAAAATCCCACGATTTCGTGAAATTCCTTAATATGGCGACCGGCAAAGGGACTGCCGACGATCAAGTCATCCTGGTTGCAATAACGGTGCAGGAGCACCTGGAAGGCCGAGAGCAGCGTTGTGTAGAGTGTCACATTACTCGATTTGGCGAGGGAATCCACTCGCCGGGAGAGGCGGTCATCCAGCTTGAATCCATGGGTGGCGCCATTGAAGGATTGCACCGGCGGACGGGGGTGATCGGTGGGCAGGTCGAGGACCGTGGGGGCGGTCTGCAACTGCTCCTTCCAATAGCGTAGCAATTTCTCCTTTTGGGGACCCTTGAGAAGCGTTCGCTGCCAGTTCACGTAATCGGCATAACGATAGGGCAATTCCGTGAATTTGTGGGCGGTTCCAGATTTGAGAGCAAAATAACTTTCCATCAAATCCCGCATGAGGAGCACCACGCTCCAGGCATCGGAGACAATGTGGTGCATGGAAAGCAAGGTGATATGAGATTCATCCGCGGTGCGAAATAGCTCCAACCTGACCACGGGGCCTTTCTTCAAATCAAAGGGCTGATTGGCGTGCTCGACCAGAAGCTCCTTGATTTTCTCTTCGCCCAGGTGCGAGGTGTCGTGTTCCCGGAAATCGATGGTACGGTTTTTGCGGAGGGTTTGCAGAGGCTGCCCGGTTTCATCCGAAAAAGTAACATCGAGCATGGGGTGCCGCTGAAAAAGGGCGGCAAAAGCCCTTTTCATCACCGAAATATCGACATAAGGGGTGATCTTGGAACTGAAAATGAGGTTATAAGCCGGGCTATCGGGAGCGAGCCGGTTGAGGAACCAAAGGGAGCGCTGCCCCTCCGACAATGAAAAGACGGTCTCCTCCTCCGCCGACCGCTCTACTGAGGGTATCCCGGAGGTTTCGGAGGTTTCGGCTTCGCCGACGGAATCTTCGCCCGCTTTTTGCAAAATGAGCTCCAGCACGGGAGTAGCCAGTTCGGTGATATTGGGCCCCTGCAGGAATTGGCCCATGGGCAAGCTGATGCCCAGGTTGGACTCCAGCCGGTTCATCAACTCGATGGCCA